>CALRPK020000428.1:0-3175 GCA_943370015.1 Paracoccus haematequi | reverse complement strand
CGCGCCCAGCAGTTTGGATTGCACCGCCGCATCCACCGCCGTCATGCCGCCCCCGATCACCACCACATCGCGCCCGATGGGCAGGGTGGATTTGTCGGCGGTCTGGCGCAGCGTTGCGATGAAATCCACGGCGTTCTGGACATTGGCCTTATCCTCGCCGCCTGCGCGCAGGGCATTGACCCCGGCCAGACCCATGCCGAGGAAAACCGCGTCATAGTCCTTTTGCAGATCGGCCAGATGCAGATCACGGCCAAGCGCCTTGCCGTGATGCAGGGTGATTCCCCCGATTTGCAGCAGCCACTCCACCTCGGCCTGTGCGAAGTCGTTGGTGGATTTGTAGCTGGCGATGCCGTATTCGTTCAGGCCGCCCGCCTTGGGCCGCGCATCGAAGATCACGACGTCATGGCCCTTCATGGCCAGACGGTGCGCGCAGGCCAGACCCGCGGGCCCTGCCCCGACCACCGCCACCTTGCGCCCCGTGGGCGTGGCGCGGGTAAAGGGATGCATTCCCTTGGCCATCAACGTATCGGTGGCAAAGCGTTGCAGGCTGCCGATTTCCACCGGTTTTCCCTCAGCCGCTTCGCGCACGCAGGCCTCTTCGCAGAGCGTCTCGGTCGGGCAGACGCGGGCGCACATGCCGCCGAGGATGTTCTGGCTGAGGATCGTCTTGGCCGCCGCATCCGGCGTTCCGGTGGCGATCTGGCGGATGAAAAGCGGGATGTCGATGCTGGTGGGGCAGGCCGTGATGCAGGGCGCATCATGGCAGAAATAGCAGCGATCAGCGGCCACCCGCGCCTCATGCCGGTCAAGCGGCGGGGTGTGGTCGGTGAAATTCTCGGCCAAGGCGGCGACAGGCAAACGACCTGCGACGATGCCGGGTGTAAGCGGGCTGTTGGACAAGGCAAGGCTCCCTGTTTGTCTGTTCTTTTGTCCAAGGCTGGCACAGGTCAGAAATTTTATCAAAAGGTAAAATATCGCCAAGGCCGAGTTTTTCGTGCCTTTTCGTTCCAACACGCTTTGGATGCCCGCAAAAGCGGCAAAGATCGGCGCTTTTCACCTCGGACGGGCTGGCGTATAAGGCCACGATCATTGCCCGCCCTTGGGTCTTTCGGGAACCACGCCGGGAACCTTCGGGGCAGGCAAGTCAATGACAGAGCGCGCACGCACCCTACCGTGCGGCACAACAGGCGTAATTCGGGTGGCCCGCTGTTCGGGCAAAGCCCCAAAGAGGATGGCATGAGCAAAAACACTTCCGAAGCGGACGTCGCCTTCATCCAGGCGCTGGCGGAGCTGCTGAATCAGAACGAGCTCACCGAACTGTCGGTCAAGCGCGAATATGGCGAAGATGACAGTCTTGAGGTGCGGGTCGTCAAACAGCAAAACGTGGTGACCGTTGCTGCCGCCGCCCCGGCTGCCGCCCCCGTGGCTTATGCCGCCGCCCCTGTGGCCGCCGCAGCCCCTGCTGCGCCCGCCGCCCCGGAAGACCCGGCACAGCATCCGGGTGCCGTGACCTCGCCCATGGTGGGCACCTGCTATCTGGCGGCCGAACCCGGCGCCACGCCCTTCATCACGGTGGGGGCCACCGTGACCGAAGGCCAGACCGTCCTGATCATCGAAGCGATGAAGACCATGAACCACATTCCCGCGCCGAAATCCGGCACGGTGAAGCGCATCCTCGTCGAGGATGGGTCGCCCGTCGAATACGGCGCGCCGCTGTTGATCATCGAATGATGGGTGCCCCCATGTTCGACAAGATATTGATCGCCAACCGAGGCGAGATCGCGTTGCGCGTCATCCGCGCCTGTCAGGAAATGGGGATCAAATCGGTCGCCGTCCATTCCACCGCCGATGCCGATGCGATGCATGTGCGGATGGCGGATGAATCGGTCTGCATCGGCCCCGCCTCCTCGTCGCAAAGCTATCTGTCCAAGGCGGCCATCATCTCGGCCTGCGAAATCACCGGCGCGCAGGCGGTGCATCCGGGCTACGGGTTCCTCTCGGAAAACGCGGCCTTCGCACAGGCGCTGGAAGATCACGGCATCACCTTCATCGGCCCCTCGGCGGAACATATTCGCATCATGGGCGACAAGATCACCGCCAAGGAAACCGCCAAGGCGCTGGGGATTCCCGTGGTGCCGGGGTCCGAAGGCGGCGTGCCCGACTTTGAAACCGCGATTGGCGTGGCGGCGGGGATCGGGTTTCCGGTCATCATCAAGGCCACCGCTGGCGGCGGCGGGCGCGGCATGAAGGTCGCCAAGAACGCCGAAGAGCTGGAAATCGCCTTCCGCACCGCGCGGTCCGAGGCGAAGAACGCCTTCGGCAATGACGAAGTCTATATCGAGAAATACTTGCAAAAGCCCCGCCACATCGAAATTCAGGTGTTCGGCGATGGCAAAGGCAATGCGGTCCATTTGGGCGAACGCGACTGCTCCTTGCAGCGCCGCCACCAGAAGGTGTTCGAAGAGGCTCCGGGTCCGGCCATCACCCCCAAGATGCGGTCCGAGATCGGCGCGATCTGCGCCGAGGCTGTGGCCAAGATCAACTACATCGGCGCAGGCACGATCGAGTTTCTCTATGAGGATGGCAACTTCTACTTCATCGAGATGAACACCCGTCTTCAGGTGGAACATCCGGTGACCGAGGCGATCTTTGGCGTCGACCTCGTGCGCGAACAAATCCGCGTGGCCTCTGGCCTGCCGATGTCCTTCACGCAGTCGGACCTTGAGATCAACGGCCACGCCATCGAAGTGCGAATCAACGCCGAGAAACTGCCGAATTTCGCGCCCTGCCCCGGCAAGGTGCGGGTGTTCCACGCCCCCGGCGGGCTTGGCGTTCGGATGGATTCCGCACTTTACGGCGGCTATTCGATCCCGCCTTATTACGACAGCCTGATCGGCAAGCTGATCGTACACGGTCGTGACCGCCCCGAAGCGCTCGCCCGCCTGAAACGCGCGCTGGGAGAGTTAATAATCGACGGCATCGACACATCGGTGCCGCTCTTCCACATGCTGCTGGCCGAACCGGACATCCAGAACGGCGAATACAACATCCACTGGCTGGAAAAATGGCTGGCCGTGCAATTCGCGGAATGAACCAAAGGGCGGGGAAACCCGCCCTTTTTGCTTCTGCCCCGCGCCCGTTTTCTCTGCTCAAATATCCCACGGGGGTGGGGGGG
>CALRPK020000427.1:0-3180 GCA_943370015.1 Paracoccus haematequi | reverse complement strand
ATGGTTTCATCGTTCAGGATGATCCCGTCCTTGACCAAGCCGTCATGGCCATTGGCGTTATAGGGGTCCAGCGCCACATCCGTCATCACCGCAATTTCGGGCACCGCTGCCTTGATCGCCCGGATCGCCCGATTGGCGAGGTTGTCGGGATTCCACGCCTCCTCACAGCTTTCCGTCTTCAGCGCGGGGTCGGTATAGGGAAACAGGCAGATTGCCGGGATGCCCAAAGCCGCCGCCTCTTCCGCCGCCGCGACCACCCGGTCCACCGACAGCCGATTGACGCCCGGCATCGAGGCGACGGGTTCCACCACATCCACCCCGTCGCGCACGAACACCGGCCAGATCAGATCGCCCACCGACAGGTAATTCTCTTGCGCCAAGGCCCGCAGCGCGGCGGACCGGCGCATGCGACGAAACCGGGTGGCGGGAACGGGGGCGGAAATCGGGCGCATGGCGGTCCTTTGCAGACAGGTCGGGGCAGGGACGAACAACGGGGGCTTGCGGTATTTCCACTTGCCTGCCAGAGAAAGAGCCGCGCCTCAAGGTGGCAGTTGGTCGAAGCCTCGGACGGGGCAGCGATTCTTCAGCGCGATTTCACGGTCGGGAATGGTTTCTTGCAGTGGTACGACATCCTCTTTGAACTGATCGATTTCCGATCCTTTTCCAACCTGTGGTATTGGTTGGCGCTTTCGGTGGTCTGGTCCAGCGCCAGCAATCGGGTTCTGGGCGTTCCCTATGACCTGATCCGCCGCGCCCGCCGCAGCGACGAGGCGCAGCGCGATCTCGAAGACCTGCTGCGCATCAATGTCCACCGCACCCTGTTCTTCATCCGTGGCTCTGGCGTCTTGACCGTCGCGGGCACGGCTTTCGTGCTGACGGTGCTTTTGGTCACGGCCGTGGAAGGCATTGAATTCGCGCAAGCCGTGCTGTGTCTTTTGTTGCCGCTGCTGCCGGTGATGGCGTTGCGCGTGCGTCTGGCGCTGCAATTTGAACGCGGTGATCATGGCAGCGCCGATCTGGACCGCGTGCTGTCGCGGCACCGGGCGACGGTGCAGGTCATCGGCATGTTCGCGATCTTTTTCACGGCACTCTTTGGCATGTATCAAAACCTGCGCCTTGGCGTGTTGTGACGCCAATCCCCGCAGGACAGGTTGACCTTGGCGCAAGGGCGGTTATGTCGGGCGCATGAGCAAAGACCGCATCCTTCTTGGTGGCGCGCCCGAAGGCTTTGACGCGCGACTTCTGGCGCGTGAGCTGGACCGTGGCCGCCCCGTCATCCACATCGCCCGCGACGACAAGCGGATGGAGGCGATGCGCATCGCCCTGTCAGTCATGGCCCCCGCCGCCGTGGTGCTGGACTTTCCGGCCTGGGATTGCCTGCCCTATGACCGCGTCTCGCCCAACCCCGATATCTGCGCGCGGCGCATGTCGACGCTGGCGGCCTTGGCCGATGGGGTGAAGGGGCCGTTCGTGTTGCTGACCACCATGTCAGCCGCGATGCAGCGCCTGCCTGCGCGGGATGTCGTGCTGACCTCGGCCTTTTCCGCCCGTGTGGGCGATCGGGTGAATGAGGGGCGGTTGAAAGGCTTCCTCGCCCGGATGGGGTTTTCGCCTGTGTCGACCGTGGCAGAGCCCGGCGATTACGCGGTGCGCGGCGGCATCATCGACATTTATCCGCCGGGGGCAGGTGGGCCGGTGCGGCTCGATTTCTTTGGTGACGTCCTCGATGGCGCGCGGCGCTTTGATCCCGAAACCCAGCGCACCACGGAAAAACTCTCTGCCGTCGATTTCGCGCCGATGTCTGAGATTATCCTGGATGAGGCCGCGATCACCCGCTTTCGGCAAAGCTACCGCGCCGAGTTCGGCGTCGGCGGGTCGGATGATCCCTTGTATGAGGCGGTGAGTGCAGGCCGCAAACATCAGGGGATGGAGCATTGGCTGCCCTTCTTCCATGACCGGATGGAGACGCTGTTTGACTATATGGCCGATGCCTCGGTCATGTTGGACGATCAGTTGACGCCCGCCCGCCTGTCGCGTTGGGAAAGCATTGAAGATCAATACGATGCGCGGCGCGATGCGATGGCGGCCAAGGGGCGGCTGGATACGGTCTATAAACCCTGCGCGCCGGGGCTTTTATATTTGGACGATACCGCGTGGGAGGCGGCCTTGGCCCCGCACCGCGTAGTGCAACTCTCACCCTTGCCGCAATCCCCCGGTCCGGGTGTGCTGGATGCCTCGGGCCGTTTCGGGCGGTCCTTCGCGCCAGAGCGTCAGCAGGAAAACGTCAGCCTTTTTGCAGCTTTGGCGGATCATCTTAGAGCGTTGCTGGAAGAGCGTCAGGTCGTCATCGCCTCTTGGTCCGATGGCGCGCGGGAGCGTTTGCGCGGGCTGCTTGAAGACCAGAAGATCAAGTTCGCGCAGGATGTGAAGGATTTCCGCGAAGTCCCTGATGGCAAAGGCGGATTGTTCCTGATGGTCTGGCCTTTGGAGGCCGGGTTCACCGCGCCGGGTCTGGCCGTCATCTCCGAACAAGACGTGTTGGGCGACCGCTTGGTCGGCAAACCCAAGCGCAAGCGCAAGGCCGACAACTTCCTGCGTGAGGTGGATACGCTCTCCCCCGGCGATCTGGTGGTGCATGTCGAACATGGCGTGGGCCGCTATCTGGGCTTGGAAACCATCACCGCCCTTGGTGCCCCGCATGCCTGCGTCGCGCTGGAATATGCTGAAAACGCGAAACTTTATCTGCCGGTCGAGAATATCGAATTGCTCTCGCGCTACGGCCATGAAGAGGGGCTGCTTGATCGTCTGGGCGGCGGCGCATGGCAGGCGAAGAAGGCCAAGCTGAAGGAACGCATCCGCGAGATTGCGGACCGTCTGATGCGCATCGCCGCCGAACGCCACCTGCGCCACGCCCCCATCCTTGAGGCCCCGCATTCCATGTGGGAGGCGTTTTCCGCCCGTTTCCCCTATCAGGAAACCGATGACCAGCTGTCGGCCATCGCCGATGTGGTCGCCGACCTAGAGGCGGGCCGTCCGATGGACCGCCTGATCGTGGGCGATGTGGGCTTTGGCAAGACCGAGGTCGCCATGCGCGCGGCTTTTGTTGCAGCACTTGCCGGGATGCAGGTCGCGGTGATCTGCCCGACGACACTTCTGGCGCGTCAACACTATCGCAGCTTT
>CALRPK020000426.1:0-3182 GCA_943370015.1 Paracoccus haematequi | reverse complement strand
GTCGATGGGGACGATCCAATCGCAGTCGACCTCCAACCCCTCCTCTGTCAGCCAATTTGCGGCGCTTGAGGCGCTGACTGGCCCGCAGGATTTTCTGGCCGAGAACCGCGTGGTCTTTCAGCGCCGCCGCGATCTGGTGGTGTCGATGCTCAACCAAGCGCAAGGGGTGACCTGCCCGGTGCCCGAAGGGGCCTTCTACGTCTATCCCGACATCTCGGGTTGCATCGGCAAGGCGACGCCAGCCGGCACCGTCATCAGCAATGACGAAATCTTTGCCACCGCTCTACTGGAAGAAACCGGCGTTGCCGTGGTCTTTGGCGCGGCCTTCGGGCTTTCGCCAAACTTTCGCGTCAGCTACGCTACCTCTGACGCCCAGTTGCATGAGGCCTGTTCCCGCATCCAGCGGTTCTGCGCCTCGCTTGTTTGAACCCGGTCGGGGCGGCTGTCACGGCACCTATTCTGTGCCGCTGGCCGCCCCGGCCCTTTCCCGTCAGGGTCTTTTTCATGTCGCATGATCTTCCCGAGTTCTTTTTCCGTATCCGTGAAAACGGCGCGACGGTGTTTCGCGTCGATACCGAAAACCGTCAGCGCCGGATCGAGATGGACGAAATCGCCGTCGTCAACATCAAGAACGGCCAGATCAAACCCCACGGCAGCCATGAGCTGACTGAGGCCGAAAGCACCGCTATCCGCGATTGGATGGCCCAGCGGATCGAGGTTCTGGCGCGGCGCGACATGGATGACATCCACCGCGCGGTGGATCACCTGAACCTGACCGCGCAATGGGTCCAATCCCGCGCCACGGATGAGCAGTTGGAAGAGGTGACCGATACCCTGCTTCTGACCATGCACGACCTGCGCTCGGCCTTGGTCAAGCGAAAGGCGGAACGGTTGATGAAAAAGGCCGCCGAATAGCGGCTAGCGCGGGGCGCACAGGGCTAAGGGCTTTCCGCGGCGGTTTCGATGCGCAGATCGTAGGTGATGTTCTGCACCATCTGCTCTTCATCGCCCGGATTGCTGAAGAACCCCCGGAATTCCAGCCGATGCGCGCCCGCCGGCAGCGGGGCCAGCATCACCCAGTAGCCATCCATCGCACTGGGATAGAAGGGCCGAGGTTCCAGCGCCCCGGCCCGACCCGCCAGATCAAAGCACCACTCCGGCGCGATCCGCATGGTCTTGAGGTCCGGCAGACGGACCCCGTCCACCTCAACCACCAGATGAACGTATTGGTCATGATCCTGCGCGACCTTGGCCCGCACCTCCGCGCAGGTGCTGGACTGGTCGGGGCGGGTCGTGACCAGATAGTTCACGATGGGAAAGAACAGATGGCGGCCCGCCGGAATGGTGCAGGTCCGATGAATGCGCGATGTCCCGAACCCGCCCGCCAGATACCAGACCGGGCCTTGCTGTCCACGGTCACAGAACCGCCCATCCCGATCATGCACCGGGTTTTCCTCGACGGGGATAGAAAAGGCCCATTGCCACCAATCCTGCGCGTACCAATCGAGGTTCTGCCCCGCCACGATGGCATCGCGCGGCAGCATCAGATCGGCCGGTTCTGCCCGGGCCGCTGCGCCAAAGGCCATTCCGATCAGTGGCAGGAGCAAGAGGCGTTCGGCGATGGACCGCAAACGCTGCAGGCGGGCGGCAGGGGAAAGAGAGACATCAGACATGCAGGGCAACAGGGCGCTGGGAACGGTACAGGCCCCGATCATGGCCATCCCGGTCCATTTTGCAATCCATCTGCACAGCGTCCTGACAGCGCTGGTTCCGCCAAAGGTTGTGCACGCTTGCCGTGCGTCAGGGCAAAACCCTAACCCGCCAGCGCGGCGCGATCCACCTGTCCCTGCTTCAGCCAGAAGCGGGCCATCAGCGCTGCAGCAGCACAGACCAGCCCGATGACAAGGCCCAACCACAGCCCCACGCCGCCAAACCCCAGCGGGAAGGCCAGCGCATAGCTCGAGGGGATGCCGATCAGCCAATAGCTGACCGCCGCAACCACCATCGGCACTTTTGTGTCCTGAATGCCGCGCAACAGGCCAAGCGCAATGACCTGCATCGCATCGGTCATCTGGAACAGAGCGGCCAAAGCCAGCAAGGCGACGGCAAAGGCGGTGATCTCGGCTGTGCCGGGCTTGGCCTCATCCAGAAACAGGCCCACCAGCGGCGCAGGCAGCGTCAGGAACAGCACCACCATCGCAAGCCCAAACCCGACGGACAGGGCGATCCCCACCCGCGCGCCGCGCCGCAGGTTCGCCGCATCGCCCAAGCCAGCAAAATGCGCGGTCCGCACCGTGATGGCGTTTGACAGGCCCAAATGCACCATGAAGGTCAGTGCCACCAACTCCATCGCGATGCCATGCGCGGCCAGTTGTACCGTCCCGATCCAACCCATCATCAGCGCACTGGCCTGAAACATCCCGCTTTCCGCCAATCCGGTGACGCCAATCGGCCAGCCGAGCCGGAACACTCCACGCATCGCAGCCCAATCGGGCCGCCAGAACCTCTGCCACAGCCGGAACCGCCGCAACTCGGGCAGCCAGCCAGCATAAACCGCCAGCGCCGCAAAGGTCACCACCTGCACGGCAAGCGAGGCGATGGCCGCCCCCTGCACGCCCAGTTCGGGCGCGCCGCCATTGCCAAAAATCAGGAACCAGTTCAGCACAATGTTCACACCCAGCGCCGCGATGGTCACCAACAGCACCACCTGCGTGCGATTCAGCGCGGCCAGATAGCTTTTCAACGCCATGACCAGCAGCGCCGGGATCATCCCAAGCCCCGCCACCCGCAGGAAATCCTGCCCCAACGCCGCCACCTCGGGCTTTTGCCCTAAGGCAAGCAGCACCGGCCCCGACCACCAGAACAGGGGATAAACCGCCAGACCATATCCCAAGGACAGCCACATCCCCATGCGCGTGTCGCGCCGGACCTGCGCCTCATCACCCTCGGCCAAGGCAGCGGCGACCATGGGCATCACTGCCTGCGCAAATCCTGACCCAAGGATGAAGACCACAAAGAATGAGGACGCCCCAATCACCACGGCGGCCAGTTCGGTCACGCCATACCAGCCCATCATGACGGTATCGGCGACATGCAGCGCCATTTGCGCCAGATGGCTGCCGATCAATGGCAGCCCCAGCGCCAGCGTGGCGCGGGCATGGGAGAGGGGGGACATGGGGTTT
>CALRPK020000425.1:0-3184 GCA_943370015.1 Paracoccus haematequi | reverse complement strand
CCTTTTTCACATCGAAATCGCCCGCATCGCCGATCAGGAAACCATCGCGGCCTTCATCGGGCAGTTGATCGCGCGGTCATCGCTGATCATCGCGCTGTACTGGCAGCGCCGCACGGCTTTGTGCGAAAGCAATGCCCACCATGCGCTGTTGGACGCCATGGCCGCACGCGATGGCGAACGGGCCGAGGATTTGATGCGCGGCCATCTTCTGGACCTGCTTACCTCGCTGGACCTGCGCAACACCCCTGCCCCGCCGCGCAGTCTGCGTGAGGCATTGGGGGCCTGAACCGGACTTGCGGCACTACGGCAGAGAACAAAGCTGCTGTGACCGGGGCGAAAAAGGAAAATCGGCCCTCTTGGTGTCCTCGTTCCGACGCGATACGCAGAGTCGAACGCCGATGCCGCAGGAAAAGACCACCTCAGATGAACGATGTGCCGCCGGGGTCCGCCCCTTCCTTTCCCGCCGAGGCCCCGCCTGCCGCGACCGCAGATGACGGACTGGCCGAGATCGCCTCGCGGCTCCGGTTGATCCGCACGGTGTCACAGCAGCGCCGCTACCGGGGCCGACCGACACCGAAACTGCCGTCAAAACAGGCGATTGACCAGATCGTGCAGGATGTGGTCGCGCTGCTGTATCCCCGGCATTTCGGGCCAGACCACCTGACGCCCGAAACCACCGATGCCTTTGTGACGGGGATGCTGGAATCCCTACGTCCCCGTCTGGCCGAACAGATCCGGCTGGAGTTGATGCTGTCCGAACCCGCCGAGGCTGCGCAATGCGCCACCCAAGCCCGGTCAATCACGCTGGAATTCCTGCGCGGCCTTGTCCGTGTGCGCGATCTGCATGACACCGACATCGCCGCCGCCTTTGACTCTGACCCCTCGGCCCGCAGTCTGGATGAGATTGTCTTTTGCTTTCCGGGCGTCGCGGCCATCCTGCGCCACCGTCTGGCGCATGAGTTGTTTCGCCTTGGCGCACCCATGCTGGCGCGGATCATCGCGGAACTGTCCCATTCCCGCACCGCCATCGACATCCACCCCGGCGCGCAGATCGGCCCGGCGTTCTTTATCGACCATGGCACCGGCGTCGTGATCGGCGAGACGGCGATCATCGGGCGCAATGTGCGGCTTTACCAAAACGTCACCCTTGGCGCGAAACGCTTTGAGGCGGATGAAACCGGCGCGCTGATCAAGGGCCGCCCGCGCCATCCCATCCTGCAAGATGATGTGGTGATCTATGCCGGGGCGACTGTCTTGGGCCTCATCACCATCGGCAAGGGCAGCGTCATCGGTGGCGGCGTCTGGCTGACGCGCGACGTCGCCGCAGGGTCCGTGGTCACGCAGGCCAGCGCCCAGACACAGGCGGGCGGCACGGCCTGACAGGACGCGGAACAGCGCGCACCCCCCAGACAACACCAACACGGTCGCCCATGCCGCAAAACTGCGGCAGAGAGGGCATGGACCATGGACTCCTTCTGGAACCATGATTGCATTTTTCGAACATTTTTGACGGATGAGTTGCCTTATTTCAGCCGTCTTTATTCATTTTTCGATCTTCATGGATTCTCCGGTTCACCGTGGCCCCTGACCACCTGACGACCGCTGCCTTGGATGACGTGCAGGCGGCGATGCCCCCGATATCCCAAGCGCGCAATGTCCTTGCGCGACTCGGATCAGGGGTTTAGCTTTCTTTCACGAACACAATTTTTACGTGTCTATTCTTCGCACTTTTTTCATCGAGGTGATTATGTCGGATGACATTTTCTCTGCCTTTGGCAGGGGCTTCGTTGCATTTGCTCACACGAAAGCGGCCGATTTGGTCGGCGACAGTTTTTCGGACAGTGGGAAACTGATCACCTCGCTTGCCGATGGCAAGACGGGCACTACCAAGACCGCGTTTGATGCGGTCAAGGCGGATGTGGACCAGTTGTCCACCATCGGCACCGCGCTGAAAAAGGCCATCGACAAGGAAATCACCGACGCCACGGCGGCGGTCAAGGAAATGGCCGATGAATTGGGTGCCGCCGATTTTCAAGCGGACGAGTTGGCCCGCGCGCTGACGGCCTTGGGCAAGCTGTTGGTGGCCTATGACAATGCCATCACCAAGGTTGCCGAGAAGGTGTCGGAAAAGGCGTCGGGCACGATGACGCCAGAAGAGATTAAAGACGCGATCAACGGTATGAATGCGCCGATCAAAAAGCTGCTGAACAACGCCGGCAGCGCGGTGACCACCAACTTTGACCTGCTGTGCAAGGCCGTGCTGGGCATTGACGGCGCATCGGACAGATTGGGCGAAAAGCTGAAATGGGATTACGCCGAAAAGAAGCTGTCCTGTGAATTCGCCTCGGTCGGGGCCTCAAGCCTGCCGCCGGTGAATTTCGACGGGGCGTCGTTGGTGGCGTTCTTTACCTACAAGACCGAGTTCAAGGCCGGGATCAACCTCAAGACCAAGCTGAAGGCGGGGCTCAGGAACGACAAGTTCCTTGAAAAGATCATGCCCGGTCAGGCCCCCACCGCCGATACCGATCAGGTGGCGATCACACTGGACACCAAGGACGGGCTGACCTTTGGCACGGGCAAGGACAAGCGGCTGATCCTGCCGGTCCGCTTTGCATGGCCGGGGCTTGAGTTGCGGGAATTCGCCATTGAGCAACCCGCGCAAGACAACGTGGAGAACAAGAACCGCGTCAACGTCGTGGTTACCGTGGCGGGCAAGCTGGGCGACACCTTTGCTTGTGTCGTCGAAGGCGGCGGGATTTCGATCCGCTGGAACGATGGCGCGGCCCCCAATGTCACCCCGAAAATCCCCTCAGGCGCTGGGTTGCGGCTGAAAACCCCTGCGGTCACCGGCGGCGGTTATCTGCGCTATGATGAGGTGAAAAAGGAATATGGCGGGGTCTTTCAGCTTGAGATGCTGAAGATCGGCGTCACGGCCATTGGGTTTTTGGGCACCGATCCGTTCAACATGGTGATCGTGATCGGCGTGCGTTTCGCCCCGAAGATCGAGCTTGGCTTTGGCTTCACCCTGTCGGGCCTTGGCGGCATCTTGGCCATCGAACGGTCGCTCGACAGTGCCGCGCTGCGGGACGGGCTGAAGGATGGCGTGGTGGGGCAGCTTTTGTTCCCTGCTGATCCCGTGGCAGCGGCCCCGCAAATCCTGAACCAGTTGGGCAAGATATTCCCG
>CALRPK020000424.1:0-3195 GCA_943370015.1 Paracoccus haematequi | reverse complement strand
TGCCCAGCACAGCCGACACTGTCGCGCCGCAATCAGCGCGAGCGTCCCTATGCCAACCCCCCGCCCCTTTTCCCGCTTCGAATGGCTGATCGCCTGGCGCTATCTGCGCGCGCGGCGGTCCGAAGGCGGGGTGTCGGTGATGACATGGATCAGCCTGATCGGCATCACGCTGGCGGTGTTCGCGCTGATCGTCACCATGGCGGTGCGCGCGGGGTTCAGGGCCGAATTCGTCTCAACCCTGCTGGGGGCCAATGCCCATGTCACCGTCTATACCGGCGGCGATCTTGATCCCGCCACAGGCCGCGTGATCCGCGGCATGGCGGATTTTGACGCCATGGCCGACCGCATCAAGGGCGTGCCCGGGGTGACCCGCGCAGCACCCGTGGTGCGCGGTCAGGTCATGCTGACCGCCAATGGCCGCAATTCCGGGGCCGAGGTCTATGGCATCCGCGCGCAGGATTATGCCGCGATCCCGGCGATGACCGATGGGCAGGGCGATCAGGGCGATCCGGCGGCCTTTGACACGGGCATCGCCATCGGCATGGGCGTCGCGCGGGAATTGGGGCTGGCGGTGGGCGACAAGCTGCGCATGATCTCTCCCGATGGGGCAAAGACGGCCTTTGGCACCTCGCCGCGCATCAATGCCTATGTGGTGACGCAGATCTTCACCACCGGCAGCCCGGACATCGACCGGCTGCGCGTCTATCTGCCCTTTGCCGAGGCGCAATCCTATTTCAACCGCGAAGGCCGCGCCGATGAGATCGAGGTGACGGTCGAAAGCCCGCAGAACATCGAGGATTACGCCCAACCGTTGCTGCAGGCGGGCGGGCCAGAGGCGATGGTCTGGACATGGCAGGACTCTGCGGGCAGTTTCCTGCGCGCCCTGACGGTCGAGGACAACATGATGTTCATCCTGATGTCGATCCTTGTGCTGATCGCGGCGATGAACATCATCTCTGGCCTTGTGATGCTGGTGAAGAACAAGGGCCGCGACATTGGCATCTTGCGCACCATGGGCCTGACCGAAGGTGCGGTGCTGCGGGTGTTTTTCCTCTGTGGCGCGACGACGGGAATTTTGGGCACTTTGGGCGGGATTGCCTTGGGGTGCCTGTTTTCCATCTATTTCACCCCGATCTTCGATCTGGTGAATTTCCTTGCCGGGGGTGGGGTCTGGGACCCCGAAGTGCGGCCGATCTACCGCCTGACCGCGCAGTTGCAATGGGGTGATGTCGCGGCAGCGGCGGGGTTGTCGCTGTTCCTGTCCTTTGTCGTCACGATCCTGCCCGCGCGCCGTGCCGCCCGCATGAACCCCGTAGAGGCACTGCGCTATGAGTGACACCTTGGTTTTGCGCGGTCTGACCAAGACCTACAATCATGGCCGCCACAATGAGGTGACGGTGCTGCGCGGCGTCGATCTGACCCTGCAACGCGGAGAGGTCGTGGCATTGGTCGCCCCCTCGGGGGCCGGAAAATCGACACTGCTGCATATCGCCGGGCTGCTGGACAGTCCTGACGCCGGACAGGTTGAGATTGGCGGGCAGGACATGACCGGTCTGTCGGATGACCGCCGCACAGCGGCGCGGCGGGAAAAGGTGGGCTTCGTCTATCAGTTCCACCATCTGCTGCCCGAGTTTTCGGCGCTGGAAAACATCGTCCTGCCGCAACTGGCCAATGGCACGCCCAAGGCCAAGGCCGAGGCGCGGGCGCGCGATCTGCTGGCACGTGTCGGCGTGGCCGACCGCGCCGATCACCGCCCGGCCGAGCTTTCGGGCGGCCAGCAACAGCGCGTCGCCTTTTGCCGGGGGCTGGCCAATGCGCCTGACCTGCTTTTGGCGGATGAGCCGACCGGCAACCTTGATCCTGCCAATGCCGAGCAGGTCTTTGCCGCACTGATGGCACTTGTGCGCGAAACCGGGCTTTCGGCGCTGATCGCAACGCATAACATGGAGCTTGCCGCGCGGATGGATCGCATCGTGCGGCTGGACCAAGGGCGGGTCGTGGCCTGACGCGCGAGGTGCCAGCGCTACGAATTTTCTGCGAAAATTCTGTCTCCGTCCTGCGGTGTCAGCAACGGGACCAGAATTTTCGCAGAAAATTCGTTACGGGCAGACCTGTGATTGCGCGGCCCTTCGCTTCGTGATTCACTAAGGTAAACGAAGCCCTGCCGGAGGCCCCCATGCAATCCGCATTCCTCGCTCCCCTTGCTGTCATTGCCGCCTTCGGGCTTGCCGCCTGTGTGGCCACCCAGACCGCTGACCCTGTGCCTAGTGGAGCGCAGGATTTTGCCGATTACTGCGCGGGGTGCCATGGGTCCAAGGGGCTCGGCGATGGTCCGAATGCCGCCGGTCTGACCACAAAACCCGCCAATCTGACGCAATTGACCGCCAAGAACGGCGGCACCTTCCCCGCCACGGGCACGATGGCGCAAATCTGGGGCTACACCGGGGGCAAGAGTGACCGCGTGATGCCGGAATTCGCACCGCTTCTGGATGGGGAAACCGTGCCCTATGACGGCGGCGATGGCATCATGACCCCGACGCCGATCCGCCTCGCGCAGCTTTCGGATTATGTGAAATCCTTGCAGGCAAAGTGACTGCCAAAACCAAAGGCCGCAACCGTCCTTTGCACCCGCCCCTTGCACATGACCCCGGCACAGGCAATATCGACGCCATCTGAACCGGAGGCGTGACGATGGCCCTGCCTGTGCGGCAACAGCTTGTATCTTGGGGCATCGCCACCGTGGTGTTCCTGCTTTTGCTTTGGCTGTTGGGCAATGTGCTTTTGCCCTTCCTTGTCGGTGGCGCGATTGCCTATTTCCTTGATCCCGTGGCCGACCGGCTGGAGCGGGCGGGACTGTCGCGTGTGGGGGCGACTGCCACAATCTCTTTGGTTGCGCTGGTGTTGACGGTGCTTCTGGTGCTGGCCGTGATCCCGACGCTGGTGCAGCAGTTGACCGGCCTGATAAATGCAGCCCCCGACATTGCCGACCGACTGCAGGCCTTTCTGGTCGAACGCTTTCCGCAATTGACGGACAGCACATCGGTCGTTCGTCAAACCCTTGCGCAGATCGCGGCGGGCATTCAGTCAAAGGGCGGGCAATTGGCCGAAACCCTGCTGACCTCGGCCATGAGCCTTGTGTCCGCGCTGGTGTTCATCGTGGTCGTGCCGGTGGTGGCGTTTTACATGCTGCTCGAC
>CALRPK020000423.1:0-3207 GCA_943370015.1 Paracoccus haematequi | reverse complement strand
AGCGACCGTCTTCGCCATGGCCAGCGCGGGGCCGTGGTGCAAGACACGCTGGAACGCCTGACGCAGGCCGAGGCGGATGAGGCCGAAGACATCCCCGACGACCGTCTGCGCCTGATCTTCACCTGCTGCCACCCGGCGCTGGAGCTGAAATCGCAGGTCGCCTTGACCCTGCGCACCGTCTGCGGCCTGACCACCGCCGAGATTGCCCGCGCGTTTCTGGACGCAGAGCCGACGATGGGCCAACGCCTCAGCCGCGCCAAGGCCAAGATCGCGCAGGCGGGAATCCCCTTTGCGGTTCCGGGGCCGGAGCTTTGGGCCGAACGGTTGGATGCCGTGCTGACGACCGCCTATTTGATCTTCACCACCGGCTATGTCGCCGGACCAGAGGAGCCCCGCGATCTCTGCGCCGAGGCGATTTTCCTGACGCGCCTGATTGACCAGTTGCGCCCCGGTGAACCCGAAGTTGAGGGCGCCTTGGCCTTGATGCTGCTGACCCATGCGCGACGGGCGGCACGGCGGGCAGCAGAAGGGCCATCCGTTCCCCCGGCCCAGCAGGATCGCACCCTGTGGGACGCCGATCAATTGGCCGAGGGGCGTGCCTTACTGATCCAAGCCTTTGCCCGCCGTCGTCCCGGTCCGTTCCAGATCAAGGCGGCCATCGCAGATTGTCATATGGCTGAACCAGCCCCGGATTGGCCGCAGATTGCCGCCCTGTATGATGTGCTGTTCCGGATGGAACCCACGCCTGTGGTCGCCTTGAATCAGGCGGTGGCCTTGGCGGAAACCGGATCGCTGCCACGGGCGATGATGATCTTGGACGGACTTTCTGAGACGCTTGGGGACTATCAACCCTATCATGCTGCAAAGGCAGCATTGCTGGCACGTGCAGGGCGCTGGACCGAGTCGCGCGCCGCCTATGACCGGGCCATCCACGCTGCACCGACCCCGCAAGATGCCGCTTTCCTGATCGCCGCACGGGAAAAGCTGCCTTCAACGGGGCAAAGCTAGAACCCTGCCGCAAAACCAAAAAAAAGGCCGAGCAGAAGCTCGGCCCAAGTCCAACAGGGAGGTATGAGGCAGCAAGAGAAACTCGATCACTGCCTCGCTGTCCGATTTAGATACTGGCGCTTTATTGTGCAAGTGCGGCATTTGCTTTTGCACGTCATGGCCGCTATGCAAAAGGTGCATGGCTGCACTCATCGTGCTGTGCCCGACCGTGCCGCGTGCCACCACCGCCCGGTTCAGTGATCCGCCTTTTTCAAGTCTGTTCGCGCTTGCGATACTTGAAGATTTCTTCCGACACGAACTCACGAAACGCGGCCACGCGCTTGGAATGGCGCAGCTCTTCGGGATAGGCGAGGAAGACCGGAACCTCTCCGCTTTCCAGATCGGGCAACACCCGCACCAGATGGGGGAAGTCTTCGGTGATGTAATCGGGCAGCACTCCGATCCCGATATGGTTCAAGACGCCCTGCAACACCCCGAAGTAGTTGTTCACCGTCAGCGTCGAGGGAATGTCATTCGTCATCAGGTCTTGCACAAGGCTCGCCCCCGCCGCGACCTGCGCCGTGCCGGGGTGTTGGCAGATCAGACGGTGGCTGGCGAAATCCGCCATCGTCAGCGGTGTGCCGTTCTGTTCCAGATACTCAGGGGTTGCATAAAGCCGCATGCGGATGTTCATCAACCGTTTGCGGATCAGGTCGGCCTGTGAGGGTTCCTTCATGCGGATGGCCACATCGGCCTCGCGCATCGGCAGGTCTAGGACGCGTTCCTCAAGCATCAGGTCGATCTTCAGGCCGGGGTATTTCTGGTAAAGCGTCGCCAGACGCGGGGCCAGCCACAGCGTGCCAAAACCCATGGTGGTGGTGACGCGCAACTCTCCCAACACCTCATCTTCCGAGTCGCGGATGCGGGCGGCGGTGGCGTCCAGACGCTTGATCATCTGGGTGGTGGCGTCGAACAGCAACTCACCCTGTTCGGTCAGGATCAGCCCCCGCGCATGGCGGTGGAAAAGGGTGACGTTCAGGCTTTCCTCCAGCGCGCGGATCTGGCGGCTGACGGCGGATTGCGACAGATGCAGCACATCGCCCGCATGGGTCAGGCTGCCCTTGTCGGCCACCGCGTGAAAAATGCGTAGCTTATCCCAATCCATCATTTGTCCCCGCGCGCACTGCGCCCACTGTGAACGCCCAACATAGTCGCGCCTATGTAAGGACAAATGTAGGGTTGTAAACGTATGGAAACCCGGAAAAACGGCTGGATTTCCGGGATTGCCCCGTTTGGACGCGCAACTTGGGCGTGCTTGCCGGGTTCGCGGGCAGCCTTCGGGCCTTTCGCAGGGCGGACAAGCGGCCTATGATCCAGCAAAACGGGCATAGCAGCGGACAGCGGGCTCGCCGCAGCCCAGCGCAGAACCGGACGCAGCGCCGGGAACGAAAGGGTGACAGGCATGGCAGTCGGGATTTTCGATTCGGGTCTGGGCGGGTTGACGGTGCTGGATGCCGTCACGCGCCGCCTGCCAGAGGTGCCCTTCGTCTATTTCGGCGACAATGCCCATGCGCCTTATGGGGTGCGCACGCATGACGACATCTTCAACCTGACCTGCGCGGCAGTGGAGCGGCTCTGGGCCGAAGGCTGCGATCTGGTCATCCTCGCCTGCAACACCGCCTCTGCCGCCGCTTTGAAGCGGATGCAAGAGACGTGGGTGCCGCCGAACAAGCGCGTGCTGGGGGTGTTCGTGCCGCTGATCGAGGCGCTGACGGAGCGGCAATGGGGCGACAACTCCCCCCCGCGCGAAGTGGCGGTGAAACATGTGGCCCTGTTCGCCACGCCTGCCACAGTGGCCTCACGCGCCTTTCAGCGCGAGTTGGCTTACCGCGCCATCGGGGTGGATGTTGAGGAACAGCCCTGCGGCGGCGTGGTCGATGCGATCGAACAGGGCGATGAGATCTTGGCCGAGGCGCTGGTGCGCTCCCACGTTGACGCGTTGAAACGCCGGATGCCCCAGCCTGAGGCCGCGATTTTGGGCTGCACGCATTATCCCTTGATGGAGAAGGCGTTCCAAGAGGCGTTGGGTTCGGGCGTGAAGGTCTATTCCCAAGCCAATCTGGTGGCGGAGTCTTTGGCCGATTACCTGACGCGTCGGCCCGAGTTTATCGGGGCAGGGACGGTGTCGAAGTTCCTGACGACAGGGGATGCACGGTCGGT
>CALRPK020000422.1:0-3207 GCA_943370015.1 Paracoccus haematequi | reverse complement strand
CGCCGCCACCGCCCGCGCGCCATGCGCGGGCGGTGGCTTGCAAGCATCCGCGCGGGCCTGCCCGCGCGGTCCGCCAGATCACTGACAAAGATCACCGTCGCCAAAAGAAAAGGCCCGTCACCGGGGCGGGCCTTTCCGGAACCTGCGATCAAAGATCAGGACGGGATGTCGCCCACGATGCCTTCGACGTAGAAGTTCATGCCCAACAGGTCGCCATCCGGCGCGGTCGCGCCATCGGCCAGCCAAGCCGAGCCGTCCTGCTTGTTGATCGGGCCGGTAAAGGGGTGGTAAGTGCCCGCGCCGATGGCATCCCGCAGCGCCTCGGCCTCGGCCTTCACATCGGCCGGAACCGCATCGGTGATCTCGCCGATCTGCACTTCGCCGCCCGCGATGCCTTCCCAGACGTCAACCTGCGCATAGGTGCCATCCAGCAGTGCACCGACGCGCTTGATGTAATAGGGCGCCCAGTTGTCGATGATCGACGAAACGCGCGGGCTGGGCTTGTATTCCGACATGTCGGAGGCCTGACCGAAACCGATCACCTTGCCCTCGGTCTTGGCCGCTTCGGCCAAAGGCGCGGTGGAGTCGGTGTGCGACGCGATCACATCCACGCCTTGGTCGATCAAAGCCTTGGCGGCATCGGCCTCTTTCGCCGGATCGAACCACGTAAAGGCCCAGACCACCGAAAGCTCAACCGCCGGGTTGGCCTTCTTGGCATGCAGGTAGTAGCTGTTGATGCCCATGATCACTTCGGGGATCGGGAAGGACCCGATGTAGCCGATCTTGTTCGTCTTGGTCATCTTGCCCGCGATATGGCCCTGCACCGCGCGGCCTTCGTAGAAGCGGGCGTTATAGGTCGACACGTTGGCGCTGTCGCGCTTGTAGCCCGTGGCATGCTCAAACTTGATGTCCGGGAACTTCGCGGCCACCGCATTGGTCGCGTCCATATAGCCGAACGAGGTGGTGAAGATGATGTTGCAGCCCGACAGCGCCATCTGGGTCAGCGCGCGTTCCGCATCGGCCCCTTCCGGCACGTTTTCCTGCCACACCACTTCGACCTTGTCGCCAAACTGTGCCTGCAGGGCCAGCGCGCCCTGATGATGCTGGAAGGTCCAGCCGCCGTCGCCGATCGGGCCGACGTAGATGAAGCCAACCTTCACCTTTTCCAGCCCTTGTGCCAGCGCCATCTTGCCGCCCATCATCGTGGCGAAGCCCAGTGCTGCACCGCCCTTGAGGATCGTTCTTCTCTGCATTCGTATGCTCCCTGATGGGCCTTCATCGGCCCGGTTGTGACTGCCTCAGCGCGAGGCGTGGAAGTTCTGGCCCAGTGCCGCAGGCGCATTCAGCGCCGCCTTGCCCCGGCCCGAGGACATAATGACCAACACGAGGATGGTTATCAGATAGGGGGACATCGACAAGTACTCCACCGGGATAGCCGCCCCCGCCGCTTGGAGATTAAGCTGAAGCACCGTAATACCGCCGAAAAGATAGGCACCAATCAACACACGCCAAGGCTTCCAGCTTGCAAAGACCACAATCGCCAGCGCGATCCACCCTGCCCCGGCCGTAATCCCATCCGTCCATTGCGGCACCCGCACGAGACTGACATAGGCCCCGCCCAGCCCCGCCATGGCGCCCCCGAACATGATCGCGAGCAGCCTAATTCGCACCACCTTGTAGCCCAGCGCATGCGCCGCATCGTGGCTTTCGCCCACCGCCCGCAAGATCAAACCGGTGCGGGTGTATTTCAGCACGGCCCAAACCGCTGCGATGATCAGGATCGAGGCGTAAACCATCCAGTCATGCCGGAACAGGATCGTCCCGATCACCGGGATATCCGCCAAAGGGCCAAAGTTCAGCGCCTCGGTCGCGGGGGGCTTGATGCCGTTATACCCCTGCCCGATCATCGACGACAGGCCCTGCCCGAACAGCGTCAGCGCAAGACCCGTGGCCACCTGATTGGTCAGCATGAACTGGGTCAAGAAGCCAAACACCAGCGACAAAACCGCCCCGCCCAGCGCCCCACCGACAAAACCCAAGACCGCACTGCCCGAATGCACCGCGACGACAAAGCCGCAGATGGCACCGATGATCATCATGCCCTCGACGCCAAGGTTCAGCACACCCGCCTTTTCCACCACCAACTCGCCAATCGCGGCCAGCATGATCGGAACCGACGCCACCATCAGCGAGGCGATCAGGATGGCGGGATTGATGCCTCCGATATCCATCAGGCGATCTCCCTTTTCTTCAGGCGGATGCGATAATTGGTCAGCAGATCGACAGCCAGCAGGAAGAACAACAGCATCCCTTGAAACGCCTGAATTGCCGCCGATGGCAAGGACAGCATGAAACTCGCCAACTCCCCGCCGATATAGGTCAGCGCCATCAAGAGCCCGGCCAAGAGGATGCCAATGGGGTTCAACCGGCCCAGAAAGGCCACGATGATGGCGGTAAAGCCATAGCCCGTGTTGAAGTCGATGCTGATCTGACCCGCCGGTCCCGTCACCTCAAACATCCCGGCCATACCGGCCAAAGCGCCGGATATCCCCATGCAGAGCACGGTCAACTTGGCTGGATTCACCCCGGCAAAGCGCGCGGCGCGTGGGGCCTGACCGGCCAGCTTGATGTGATAGCCAAGGATATGGCGTTGCAGCAGCACATAGGCCGCGATCACCACAACAAAGGCCATGACCACGCCCCAATGCATACCCGTGCCGGGTATGAGTTCGAGGTTCGCCGTCGCAGGGATTTGGCTCAGGTTACGGCTGCCGGGAAAGCCACCGCCCTCAGGGTTCCGCAGCAAACCCAAAGACATCGACGCAAGGATATTCTGCGCCACATAGACCAGCAGCAAGGACACCAGAATCTCATTGGTACTGAACCGCGTTTTCAGCACCGCCGGAATCATCGCCCAAAGCCAGCCGCCGAAAATCCCTGCCACCACCATCAATGGGAATACCCAGCGCGTCTCAACCGGGTAAAGCGCCAGCCCTACCCCAGCCGCGAAAATCGCGCCCATGATATACTGACCCTCGGCCCCGATGTTCCAGATGCCCGCCCGGAACCCCAACGAAAGCCCAACCGCGATCAAGATCAACGGCCCCGCCTTCACCAAAAGCTGCGGCCGCGAATAAGACGCGAATTGCGGATTGAACAGCGGGTCCCAAAAGATTGTCCGTATCGCCTCCACCGGATCTTTGCCCA
>CALRPK020000421.1:0-3211 GCA_943370015.1 Paracoccus haematequi | reverse complement strand
CACCGGGGTCATGCCGCTGTCAAGGTCACGGATCAGGCCCTGAATGGTGACAGGCTGGCCCGGTTCCAACAGCCCGTAAAGGATCATGTCCCTGAGCCGACCATAGGTCAGCTCATGCGAGGGGATTTTGCGCGCGCTGTCATCTGCGGTGTCGGCCATCGTCATCCTCGTCCCCCACAGGGATACCGATATGCCGCAAGCGGCAATTTGATCAAGTCGGTTTTGGCTGAGCCGTCAGAAGCGGGGGGCCAGCCCCCCGCAGCCCCCCGGGATATTTCTGGACAGAAAATGCGGTCACAGGGTTTGGGGGATATAGTCAAACTGCGTGAAATCCGCCGTCCATCCCTGCCCCGTCAGATCATGCGCCAGCATGCCGACAAAGGCCCCGGTGAACGAGGCATGCTCGCCCCGTCCCCCCTCATCGCTGATGATGCTGGCATCCAAGATCGGCCCGGCGGGCTGCATCGGGCCGTTTTCGGGACCGACGTGGAATTGCTGGGTTGTGCCTGTGACCGAAACCTCGATCCGGATCGGACCTTCGGGCAAGGGCAGTTTGGCGTGGAAGGTCAGCGCCTCCCCCGGCCAATCGCCAAGGCAGGACAGGATCGTCAGGCAGCGACCGATCCCCGGTTCCTCCGTCACAAGGGCGGCGTGGAATTTGTGGCGGCTGTAATAGGTGGTCAGCCCGGCCGCGCGTTGCCAGTTCGGGGGCGTGCAATCCACCACAGTGGTAGCGGTATAGGCGTGATGTTCCTGCCGCCGCGCGACAAGCGCCTGTTCATACCACGACCCGATGCTTTCCCGCCCCGTCATCCGAAGCGCAGCCCCCGTCATTGTGAACAGCCGATCCGGGTAAGGCGTTCTTAGCCATTGGAATTCGGACGGAAGATGACCGGTGAAGCGGCGGTGGATGGGGGCATCGGGCACGCGCTCTGCCACCGCGGGCAGGGTCAGCGGGGGAACCGTGCCACCGCCTTTCAGATAAAGCCAACCGTCGTCATGCCATTCGCAGGCCGCCAAGCCCGTTTCGCGGCCAAGCGGGCAAAAGCCACCCGGCAAGGGGCGACCGCACAGGAAAGTATGGTAAACATCTCCTTGCGGCGTCTCGACATATTGGCCGTGGCCGGTGCGCTGTAACGGATTGTTAGGTAAGTTGACAACTGTCAACAGGTGCTTCTGCGGATGGATTTCATAGGGACCCGTGATGCTGCGCGACCGGGCCATGGTGACCGCATGGTCATAGCCGGTGCCCCCCTCAGCCGTGGTCAGGTAATACCACCCGCCCCGCTTGAAGAGATGCGGCGCCTCGGTCAGTGCCCGGTCGGTGCCGGTGAAGATGGTGTGCAAGGGGCCGATCAGGCCGCGCTCCGGGTGCCATTCCTGCAACTCGATCCCGTCGAAACTGTCATGCCCGGGATTGAGGCCCGTCCCCGGCCCGCGATGATTCCAGCGCATATTGAGAAACCATTTCCGGCCATCGTCGTCGTGGAAGAGCGACGGATCGAAGCCCGAGGAGGTGACATAGACCGGATCGGACCACGCCCCATCAATCGTGGCGCAGGTGGTGATGTAGTTATGCGCATCCTTGAAGGCCCCGTCGAAGCGTTTGACGTCGGTATAGACCAGCCAGAACTTGCCATCCGCATGGCTCAGGCAAGGGGCCCAGACGCCGCAACTGTCCGGATTGCCGCGCATATCCAGAAGGGCGGCACGGTTCAAAGGCCGCGCCACCAGACGCCAATTCACCAGATCGGTGGAATGGTGAATTTGCACGCCGGGATACCATTCGAAGGTGGAGGTGGCGATGTAGTAATCCTCACCCACCCGGCAGATGGACGGATCGGCATTGAAGCCGCGCAGGATGGGGTTTTCGATCATGTGGGGACCTTACGAATGTTCTTGCGAAAACTCCGGCCCCCTGTGACGGGGACCGGAATGCGCGGGGGAGGAGCCTGATTTTTCGCAGAAAAATCGTGGGCGGATCAGGCCAGCAGCGCCTGTGCCTCGGCGATACCAAGCGCGGCGGGGCGGGTGCAGGTGGTGGTCATGGTCAGAAACTCCCCCCGCTCGCCAGACTTGATGCAGGCGGTCATCACCTCGACCCCGTGCAAGGTCCGCTCGAGCGAGCAGCGCGCATCGCGACCGTCGCGCAGGGCGGCGACCATGTCGGCAAGGCCAGCGGTGCGGTAATTGGCCAGATCGCGCCCGTTGTGGTGCTGGTTGATCTTGCCGAAGGGGTGATCCCATGCGTCAAGCGCGGTCAGGCTGCCATCCTTGCCGCCCACCTCGATCTGCCCGCCAAAGAAGTTGGGATCCGGTACGTAGAGCGTGCCCTCTGTTCCATAAAGCTCAAAATGGTTGCGCTTGTGGTGCCAGACGTCCCAGCTGGTGGACAGGTTGATCGTCGCGCCATTGTGGAATTCCAACAGGGCGTGGATGTTGGTGGGCGTATTGACCGGGACTTTCTCACCCAGCCGCGCGCCATTGGCGATGGTGCGTTCCAGCGTCTCGGACGAGGTCAGCGCCCCTACCCGCTTCACCGGCCCCAGAAGGTTGATCAGGTTCGCCACATAATAAGGCCCAAGGTCCAGCATCGGACCCGCACCCGGCAGGAAGAAGAAATCCGGGTTCGGGTGCCAATGTTCCATCCCGTGGTTCAGCACAGCGGCGCAGCCTGCGGTGATGGTGCCGATGCGGCCTTCGTCCAGCACGGCGCGGGCCTGCTGATGCGCGCCGCCAAGGAAGGTGTCCGGCGCGCAGCCGACCGCCAGCCCTTTGGAGGCGGCGAGATCGCGCAGGGTGGTCCCCTCTTCCAGCGTCAGAACCAGCGGCTTTTCGGAATAGGCGTGTTTGCCAGCCTCAAGGATCGACTTCGTCACCGCAAAATGCGCGCCGGGAACGGTCAGGTTGATAACAACGTCCACCGCCTTGTTGGCGAGCAAATCCTCAACCGATTGCGCCTTGGTGTTGAACTCTGCCGCCCGCGCCTCGGCGTTGACCATGTTCATGTCGGCGACGGCGCGCACTTCCAGCCCTTTGAACATGGGAGCAAGGCGCAGATAGGCGGCCGAGATATTGCCGCAACCGATAATCCCGATACCCAGTTTTTCCATGTCTCAGAAGCCTTTCACAGCGGCGATCGACGCGGCGGCAAAGCCTGCGTGATCCTTGGGGTTGTCATGTTCCATCACGAAATGCTGCACCCCGATGG
>CALRPK020000420.1:0-3222 GCA_943370015.1 Paracoccus haematequi | reverse complement strand
ACCTGATCGCGACCGTTATCCGCCGTCTCGGTGACCAGATCGCCGACGACATCGACGACATAGCTGTCATCGCCCGCCCCGCCGATCATCGTGTCAGCCCCTGCGCCGCCATCAAGGCTGTCATTCCCGGACCGACCGTCAAGGCTGTCTGCCCCCGTGCTACCGGTTAGACGATCAGCAAATTCAGACCCTTCGACGCCTTCGATCCTGACGAGCGTGTCAGTATTGCCCAGACCATCTTTGACGCGCCCCGCGCCAAGGTCGGCCACGATCCCCGAAACCGCGCGCCGATAGGCCACAATGTCAAAGCCGCCGCGGCCATCAATATAGTCATTGGCCCCCTTGTCCGGGTCCGGCGTGCCGGTGTCGCCCTCCATGTCCGGCTCGAACCAGTTGTCGGCATCGCTTCCCAACAGCGTGTCGGCGTAGTTTGATCCGCCCAATCCTTCGATCGAGGTCAGGGTGTCATTGCCTTCGGCCCCGGTGACCAAACCAGAGGCAAGGTCGACCGTGACCGCACCGCCCGCCCGTCCATACCAGACGTAGTCCCAGCCCGCCCCGCCATCGATGACGTCATTCCCGCCCTCGCCGGAAAAGCTGTTCAACGGGCCGTCATTGCCGGTCAGGGTGTCGTTGAAGGCCGATCCGGTGACGCGCTCGACATTCACCAGCGTGTCGATCCCGCCGCCGCCATCTGTCACCCGTCCCGTGACAAGGTTGATGGTCACCGCCCCCGGCGCGTCGCGGTAATCCGCACGGTCAAAATCCGCCCCGCCATCGTAATAGTCGTCGCCCGCCTCGTAATGGGACCAGTCCTCGCCCGCGCCGCCCAAAAGGCGATCATTGCCTGCGCCGCCGTTCAGGTCGTCATTGCCGTCTTCGCCGTAAAGCACATCCTGCAGTCCGTAACTGGCTCGCTCGCCGCGCAAGATGACTGCGGCCCCCGATCCCCACACCGTGCGCGCGATATCGGTGATGCCATCGCCATCGGGATCACCAAGCGCGAACAGCCCGCCGCCTTGGCGTTGGTCCAGCGCCTGCCCCAGACCGAACCGGCCCTGCTCATTGGCGAAGAAGGCGGTCACGGTGCTTTCACCGTCAAAGGGTGCGCCAGACAGGACGATCAGGTCGCGCCGCCCGTCGCCGTTGAGGTCCGAGGCCGCAATCTGGACGATGCTTTGCGCACCTGCCACTGCCATCAACCCGTCGCGCAGCGCCAAACCATCCGTGGTCATGTCAAAGATGTCGATCCGGCCATTGTCGCGCCCGACGACCAGTTCCGCCTGTCCATCGCCGTTCAGGTCGACCGCAGCGACCCCCGCGCTTGAGGTGTCGAATTGTCCGATCCGACCGCCGACCGACCCGACCGCGACCCCACCTGATGCGCCAATCGGACCCGCTAAAACGGCGACATTGCCATTGTCGAGATTGACCAGCACGATGTCGCTGCGCCCGTCACCGTTCCAGTCGGTCGTGATCACATGGCCATATGCGCCGCCCGTTGCGATGCTTTGCGGATCGGCCACGCCCATAGGCCCTGCAGTGCCCGACAATACCTCAACTGTTTCGGCCATGCTGTTGGCACGGATCACATCGGCCAGACCGTCGCCCGTCACATCCGCCACGGCCACTGCGCCTCCGCCTGCCGTGGGCAGCGATTGCACCCGCGAAAACTCGCCCTGCCCGTTGTTGAGAAAGACATGTGCGACGCTGTCCCACCCGGTCGAGGCCTGCGTGACCAGATCCAACGCCCCGTCGCCGTTCACATCCCCGGCGCGGACCACCTGCTGATAGCCCGCATCATGCAAAATGGTGCGGGGCTGGCCGAACCCACCTTCGGCGGTGGCGGGCAAGATGGTCAACCGGCCTGACTGGACCAGATCGACCACGCCATCCCCGGTCACATCGGCCAGAAGCGCGGCTTGCTGGTAATCCCCCCCGGTCGGGATCACAGACTCCGGTGCCAGCCTGTAGCCCATGCCGCCATCAAGCCCGCCATAGAGCGTGTCTTCGCCCTGACCGCCACGCAGCGTGTCGTTGCCCGCGCCACCATCAAGCACGTTGTCACGAACGGTGCCGTAGTTCCCGCCGCTCAGACTGTCGTCGCCGCGTCCGCCGGTCAGGTCTTCGACGCCCGACAAAACCAACCAAGCGGCCCCGATGTCCTGCCAGACATGGTCCCCGACGCCCAATGTGACCGTGACGCCTTGCTCAAAGGTCGACAGGTCAAGCCGGTCCCGACCACCACCATAGCCGCCATCAATGGCGACGCTGGTATCGCGATCTTCTTGCGGGCGCAGGACGATCACGTCCTCGCCCCAACTGGTCGAAATCTGCACCAATCCATCCCAGCCAATGCGGGAACCGAGGAACACCAGATCATCGTCGCCGCCGGTCTGGACCGATGGGGTAAATCCTTCGATGGTCACGATATCTTTGCCGCTTTCCGTCAGCACCGCCCCCGCACCGCCAGAGCCGATGGCAACCACGTCGTCGCCGTCATAGGTGCCGATGGTGTTCACATGGCCGGTCGAGGTGATGATGGTGTTGTTGCCACGCTCGGCATGGATTTGCTGCGCCCCGCCCGCACCGACGATGATGCGGTCATCGCCGTGGTTGGTGTCGATATAGCCGACCCAGCCTTCACCGGTGATGATCAGGTTGTTGCCGTCGCTGAGATTGATCTGTTCGATCTGGGAATCGCCCCCGATCACGGTGTCATCACCGTCAAACCCCAAGATCGAGGTGATCTGGCCCGAGATTTCGACATAGTTATTGCCAGAACCCAAGTTCAGGTCGCCGATCCATCCCGAGGACCGGACGGTATCATCGCCCTGTCCAAGACGCACAGAGTCGACGTCTCCCTCGTTCCAGATCGTCGCGGCACCGTTGTGAACACGGATGGTCTGAATACTGCCCTCGGCGCCCACGTGAATGTCGGGCGTGCCCTCATGCGACACAACGCTGCCGACCCAGCCCTTGGTCACCGTCAGGCGTCCGCCGTCCAACCGGATGGCTGTCACATCGGCCCAACCGTCCAGCGATACGGAGCTTTCCGGTCCCGCCACCTGAATGTAATCGGCATTTGACCCGTCAGCCAACCGCACCGTGGCTTGACCGTCATAGTTGGTGAAAATGCTGCCGACACCGCCACCGGGGCCGATGCTGATATCCGACAGACCATTGGTCGACACGGTCAGGACAAAACCGGACCCGATGTTG
>CALRPK020000419.1:0-3224 GCA_943370015.1 Paracoccus haematequi | reverse complement strand
GACGCGAACCCTGGCGAGACGAAGCCATCGCGCACATCCTGCCGTTCCAGATAGCAATTCAGGATCAACCCATCCGGCTGCGCCGTGGGCATGTCTTTCATCGAATGCACCGCGATGTCGATGCTGCCATCCAGCAGCGCCTCTTCAATCTCGCGCGTGAACAGGCCCTTGCCGCCGATTTCCTTGAGCGGTTTGTCAAGGATCTGGTCGCCCGTCACCTTGATGACCACGATCTCAAACGCTTCTTCGGGCAGGTCGAAGGCCGCCCTCAGGCAGCGCCGGGTCTCATGCGCCTGCCACAGGGCAAGCGGCGAGCCACGGGTTCCGATCTTGAGGGGTTGGGCGGGGGTGGGCAGCGGATGTGTCATGTCACAAGGCATACAACTGTCAATTTGACCTGACAACTCCCTGCGCTGCGCAACGCGCCTTGACAACCCGCGCGCGGCAGTTGACGCATGAAGTTGAGGAGCCCTGCATGTCCGCTTTCCTGATCCTGTCCGCCATGACATCGGCGATGGCGCTGCTTATGGCCGCGCTGATGGATCGGCGGCGGCTGCGGTCCGGGGCGGCACAGCCCGTGCGGATCTTGCGTGCAGGGGTCGTTCTGTCGGCGCTGTTCACCCTGCCTGTGGCTTGGGTGATCTGGACGGCGGCGGGTGTGATGCCTGCGGTCAACCTGATCCTCGCCTCGGCGCTGTGGCATTTGGCGCTGTATTTTCTGTTGTCTTACTGGATCAAATCCCTGTCTCGGCGTCTTGTGGCGCGGGGCCAATCGAAAGCCTGACCGATGACCAAGACCATCCTGCGCGCCCTTGCCGGTGAGACCCTGCCCACCCCGCCGATCTGGATGATGCGGCAAGCGGGGCGCTATCTGCCGGAGTATCGCGCCACGCGGGCGCAGGCGGGGGATTTCCTGTCCTTGTGCTACAATCCCGAGCTTGCCGCCGAGGTGACGCTGCAACCGATCCGCCGTTATGGGTTCGATGCAGCGATCCTGTTTGCGGACATTTTGCTGCTGCCGCAGGCGCTGGGCCCGAAGCTGTGGTTTGAAACCGGCGAAGGCCCGCGCATGGAAACCACCGTGACGATGGATCAGGTCCGCGCGCTGAAACCCATTGAGGCGATTCACGACACGTTGTCACCCGTCTATGAAACCGTGCGCATCCTGTCGCGGGAATTGCCCAAGGAAACCACGCTGATCGGCTTTGCCGGGGCGCCGTGGACGGTGGCCACCTATATGATCGCGGGGCGCGGGTCCAAGGATCAGGGCGCGGCGCATGCGCTGAAGAACACCGACCGCGCGACATTCTCGGCCCTGATCGACCGGATCACCGATGCGACGGTGGAATATCTGTCCGAACAGGTCAAAGCCGGGGCTGAGGTGGTCAAGCTGTTCGACTCATGGGCCGGGTCGCTGAAAGGCGCGGATTTTGAGGATTTCGCGGTCGCCCCCACCGCCAAGATCATCGCGGCGATGAAAGCGCGGTTCCCGCATCTGCCGATCATCGCCTTCCCGCGTGAGGCGGGCAGTGGCTACATCGGGTTTGCGAAAAAGACCGGCGCGGATTGCGTGGCCTTGGACAATTCGATCACCCCCGAATGGGGGGCCGAGAATGTGCAGAAGGACGGCTGCGTGCAGGGCAACCTCGCGCCGGAACATATGGTCACGGGCGGTGAGGCCTTGGTGCGAGAGGCGCGGCGGGTGGTGGATGCCTTCCGCGGGGGCCCGCATATCTTCAACCTCGGCCACGGGATCACGCCGGATGCGGACCCTGAGAATGTGAAGCTGATGATCGACACGGTGCGCGGGGCGTGACCCTGCCGCTGTGGGTTTGGGCGGCGGTCATGGGGGCCATCGCCCAGACCGGGCGCAATGCGACGCAGGCGAGCTTGACCACGGCGCTGGGCACGGTGGGCGCAACGCAGGTGCGGTTCCTGTTCGGGTTGCCCTTTGCGGTGCTGTTCCTGTTGGCGTTCAGCGGGGTGACGGGCGAGGCGGTGCCTGCCCTGACCCTGCCCGCGCTGGCATGGACCGCGATGGGGGCGCTGGCGCAGATTGCCGGGACGGCGCTGATGCTGGTCTTGATGAAAAGCCGCTCTTTTGGGGTCTCAACCGCGTGGCTGAAGACCGAGCCTGTGATGGTGGCGGCCTTGGGCGTGGTGTTTCTGGGGGACCATGTCACAGGCGGGATGCTGGCCGCGATTGCGCTGGCGGTGGCCGGGGTGCTGATCCTGTCGGTGAAGCCTGAGGGGAACCTTGGCCGCTTTTTCGACACCGGGCCTGCGGTGCTGGGGCTGCTGGCGGGTTTGGGGTTTGGGCTGGCGGCCATCGGCTTTCGCGGCGGGATCACGGCGCTGCCGGAGGGGACATTCCTTGCGCGCACGCTGGTGACACTGGTGCTGTCCTTGGCGATTCAGACCGGTGTGTTGCTGGTCTGGCTGGCTTTGTTTGACCGTAAGGCGCTGCTCGGCTCGTTCCGGGTGTGGCGGTCGTCGATCATGGCGGGGGCGCTGGGGGCTTTTGCCAGCGCCTGCTGGTTCACCGGGTTTTCGCTGACCTCTGCCGCCAATGTGCGGACGCTGGCGTTGATTGAGGTGCCCTTTGCCCTGCTGACCGCACGGCTGTTCTTTGGCCAAAAGACAAGCGGTCGGCAGATGCTGGGGATGGCGGTGATCGTGGCCGGGGTGGCGGTTCTTCTCAACGTTCAGACATGATTGGGCAAATGTGATCGGCGGGGCGGTTGCGATCCGGCCACGGGGCTGGCATAGGGACACGCCCCCTGTCGGAACACACCCATGCGCCTGATCCTTGTCCTCTTGTCGTTTTTCGTGCTGTTCCCCTTGGCGGCTGAGGCCAAGGTCAAGACCTGCAAGACCATGATCGACGGGCAGGAACAAACCTTGTCCTATCAGCGCGGCGATGATGCGATGCAGGAAAACCGCTCTGCCCGCGAATGGTTGTTCGGGCGCTATGGCAAGGTGTCCTGCCCCGGCTTCATCACCCTGCGCGCGCTGACGCCGGGGATCAGCGATGAACAACGCACGCCGTTCTGCCTGTATTACGATGAAGAGGCTGAGACCTATACGGGCTTTGGCCTTGGCGAGAGGGATGCTTGGCTGACCTGCAAAGCCAAGCAGGAAAAGGGCCGCTTCTGCCGCACGGTGAATGCCACGACGGAAACCGTTGATGCCATTACGGGCAAGATCACCGGCGCATCTGGTAA
>CALRPK020000418.1:0-3233 GCA_943370015.1 Paracoccus haematequi | reverse complement strand
ATTCCCCACCAGCGCCCGATGCACCCGCAGGCCACGTTCGGCCAGACCGGACTCGATCAGGTCATATAGAACGTAAAGCTCATTCACCGGGGTGGCCCCCAGACCCGACAACAGCACGGCGACCGATGCTCCCGGCGGCAGATCATGTTCGGCCATCACGATCCGCAGCATGTCGTCGGCGATGTCATTTGCCGGGCGCAGCGGTTCGATCCGCATCCCCGGCTCGCCATGGTGGCCGATGCCCACCTCCATCGTGCCGGGGGCGATGGTGAAGTTGGGCTGACCCACGGCGGGCAGGGTGCAGGGGGCAAGCCCGACGCCGACGGATCGGCAGGCATCAATCGCCTTTTGCGCGGCGGCCTGAACCTCGGCCAAGGTCGCCCCGGTCGCGGCCTTGGCCCCGCCGATCTTCCACATCAGAATCTCACCCGCCACCCCGCGCCTGCGGTCGCGCTCTTCGGGCGGCGCTGACGATACATCGTCATTGGCGATCACCGTGGCGACCGTGATGCCTTCGGCGGCGACCATCCGCGTCGCCAGTTTCACGTTCATCGTATCGCCCGCGTAATTGCCGAACAGAACCGCCACCCCGGCCCCGCCATCCGCCGCACGGATCGCATCGGCAAAGCTTTTCGCTGTGGGTGAGGAGAAAATCTCCCCCACCGCCACCGCATCCACCACCCCGCGCCCGACATAGCCTAAGAACGCCGGTTCATGTCCTGACCCGCCGCCCGTCACCACGCCCACGCGCCCCACATGGGGGGCGTCTACGCTGACCACGACGCGCGGATTGTCGGGATGCAGCCGCACCTGCGCGCCGTGTGCCTTGACGAAACCGCGCACGGTTTCATCCACCACATCATCGGGATCGTTCAGGAAACGTTGCATCATTTCACCGTATAGCCGCCATCGACCAACAGGTCGGCCCCGTTGATCATCGCCGCCCCGTCAGAGGCAAGGAACACCGCCGCCGCCGCAATCTCTTCGGGTTCGGCGAAACGGCCGCTGGGGATTTGCGCCTTCAACGCCTCACCCTTGGGATTGTCCCAAGCGCGGCGGCCAAGCTCGGTCAGCACCACGGTCGGAGAGATGGAATTGACCGTCACCCCATGCTTGCCCCATTCCAGCGCCAGCGATTTGGTCAGCCCGATCACCCCGAATTTTGAGGCGACATAGGCGGTGTGCAGGTCAATCGCCACACTCCCGGCTTGAGAGGCGAGGTTGATGATCCGCCCGCCCTTGCCGGCGGCAATCATCGCCTGCCCCACCGATTGGGCCATCAGGAAACTGCCGGTCAGGTTGACGGCGATGGTGCGGTTCCATGCCTCTGTTGTCAGCTCCTCGGCAGGCGCAAGGATGGCGATCCCGGCGCTGTTGACCAAGATATCCGGGTTGCCCAAAGCGGCCTGCACCGCTGCAACCGTCGCCGCGCCCTGCCCTGCGTCGGTCACATCACAGGCCAGCGCAATCGCCCCCGGCAGACCCGCCGCCACCGCTTGCGCGGCGTCAAGGTTCATGTCGACCACCGCCACCCGCGCGCCCTTTTCGGCATAGGCCGTGGCAATCGCCACCCCGATGCCCGAACCGCCGCCGGTGACGATGGCCACCTTGCCTGCCAATGAGAATGAGTAATCCATCGCGCCCTCCCGCCCGCTTTTGCGTCAGCTTAGCGGGGCAGATCGCCTACCGCTTGGAATATTTCGCATCCACCTCATCAATCGCGCAGACATTTCCAGCGGACCGGCCAGCGGGATCAAAGTTCAACGTCTCAGCCAGCCACGCATCGGCGATGGCCTTGGCGAGTTCGGACCCGATCACCCGCGCACCCATGGTGATGATCTGCGCATGGTTCGACAGCGCGGCGCGTTCGGCGGAATAGGTGTCGTGGCACAACGCGGCGCGGATGCCCGGCACCTTGTTCGCCGCGATTGAGACGCCGATGCCCGTGCCGCAGACAAGGATCGCGCGGTCATAAGTGCCCGCCATCACCTCTGACGCCACACGATCGGCGAGGTTGGCATAGAACGTGTCCGGCCCCGCATCCGTCCGGCTGATTTCCGATACCTCAAACCGCCCCTTCAGATGATCGGCTAGGAGTTTGGACAGCCCCTCCCCGGCGCTGTCGCCTGCGATGGCCAGTTTCATGCGTGTTTCCCTTTCAAAGCAACGGCGCAGCGCGCAAGAATGTCGAGATACCCTTCCACCGCCCAAGCCGACCGTCCGATAAACAGCCCGTCGATATGCGGGCAGGCGATGAGTTCGGCGCAGTTGTCGGGGTTGACCGATCCGCCGTAAAGGCAGGGGATCGCGCGCCCCAACACATCCCCCGCAACGGCGATGATTTCGGCTTGGCGCGCATCGGCATAGTCGGCGGTGGCGGGGATGCCGTTCACGCCGATGGCCCAGACGGGTTCATATGCGAAGAGGATTTCCGCCATTTGCTGCTCTGGCGTCAGCTTCGCCAAAGCGCCCCACACTTGGGCGGCCAGCACATCCTGCGCGCGGCCTGCTTGGCGTTCCTCCAAGGTCTCACCAATGCAGATCAGCGGGGTCAGGCCGTGGCGGACCGCCGCTGCCACCTTCAGCCCCACCGTCTCATCCGTTTCGCCAAAATGCGCGCGGCGTTCGGAATGGCCGAGTTCGACCATGTCCAGCTCGCAATCGTCCAGCATCAGGGGGCTGACCTCACCCGTCCAAGCACCCTGATCGTCCCAATGCATGTTCTGCGCGCCGACCTTGACGGTGGTTTCCCTGAGCATCGCCTTCACCTCTCGCACCGCCGTAAAGGGCGGAATGACAAAGCGCTGGATGCCCGCCTGTCCCTGTGCGGGCAGGCCACGCGCAAAGGCCTGCGCCTCCGCCAGCGTCTTGTGCATCTTCCAGCTTGTGCCGATCCAATGTGTCATGCGGCCTCCGTCGCGATGGTTAGGGACAATCCGGCGCGGTCCAGCGCGGCGCGGGCGTCGGCGCCGGGATCGTCGTCGGTGATGATGGTCTGAAACTCCGTCAGGTCCGCCAGCAGATGCAGCGCCGCCGTGCCAAAGCGTTTGTGATTGACCAAGAGGCAGCTTTGACCCGCCGCCGCCATCATCGCGCGCTTGGTGCGGACCACATCGGCATCCATGTGAAACACCGAAAGACCATTGACGGCAGGCGAAGAAATAAACGCCAAATCCGCCCGCAACCGGGACAGCGCGCCTTCGGTCACCATGCCGAAAAAGCCGTTATACTTG
>CALRPK020000417.1:0-3233 GCA_943370015.1 Paracoccus haematequi | reverse complement strand
CCGATCACTGCGCGGATGTTCCCCGCCGTTGCGCCAAGGGCGACCATCGCTGACACCGTCGCCTCTAGCACGCCATCGCGGGTGCCGCGCCAACCAGCGTGCGCCGCACCGATCACCCCGGCCACCGGATCGGAAAACAGCACCGGCTGGCAATCGGCGGTCAGGATGCCCAGTGCCAGACCGGGGGTCGCGGTCACCATCGCATCCGCCGTGGCGCGGGTATCCTTGGCCGCCGTCACCGTCACCACATCGGGCGAATGCACCTGATGCACCGTCACCAATTCGGCCAGTGTCAGCCCCATCGCCTCGGCCACGCGGGTGCGGTTGATCTGCACCGCCTCGGCCAGATCGGATGACCCGGTGCCGCAGTTCAGCCCGGAAAAAATGCCCGAGGACGCGCCGCCCTTGCGGGTAAAGAACCCGTGCCGGACAGGGATGGCGTCAGAGGTCAGGATTTCCAGCATCACAGGTCAAATCCGGCAGGAGGGGTGTCACGGTACAGGGCCAGCGCTTTGAACAGCGAACCCATTTCCGAAGGATCGGTCAAGCGCCGAGTGGCCGCGAGATGCGCCGTCAGCGACGCACCGGTCAAGCTTTGGGCAAGCCGGGCGCTGCGGGCCTGAATGCCAAGGCGTTCCAACAAGGCACCTTGAGTCACCATGCGGCTGGCGCGGGCAGGGGCTGCGGCTGCGGCAAGGGCGGCGAAATCGACATGGGCGGTCAAATCTGCCTCTCCGGGCGCTGCCAGTGGATCGGCAAAGCGGTGGTCTTTCAGGGCCTGAAACGTATCGCCCAAGGATTGCCAATCGCCGTAATCCACGATGATCGCCACGCCCCCGTTCTGCGCGATACGTGCTCCGACGGCCGCCATGATCGGCGCGGCAGCGGGGCAGACTTCCACCACATCGCCATCCCGCGTATCGGCCAACCGATGCGCCAGCGCGGCCAAAGGGGCAGGGACGCTGCGGCCAAGGGTCAGCCGCCCATCGCGCAGGCCCACCACGGTTTCGGCCCAGCCTTGGCCTTGGCGGGTGAATTGGCGGATCGGCAGGGCATCGAAAAACTCATTCGCCAGCAGGAACAGCGGCGTATCTTCGGGCAAGTCCTGCACGCGGTCGGCCCAGATCACCGGATGATCGCCCAGCGTCCGGCGTTGCACCCCGCGCAGGGTGGCCGACGCCTCTACCAGATGCACCTGTGCCGCCGCGTGAAAGCCCGGAACCCCGCGCGTCGCGCGCAGCACATCGGCCATCAGCGTGCCGCGACCGGGGCCAAGCTCGGCCAGCGTAAAGGCGGGTGATCCCTGATCCAGCCATGCTTGCGCAAGGGACAGGCCCAGCAACTCGCCGAACATTTGGCTGATCTCTGGCGCGGTGGTGAAATCGCCGCCCGCGCCAAAGGGATCGCGCGTGGCGTAATAGCCATGCTGCGGGTGCAGCAGGCAATCGGCCATGTAATCCGCCAGCGTGATCGGCCCGGATGCCGCAATCCGCGCGGCCAATAGGTCGTAAAGCGCCGTCATGCCGCCCGCTGCGCCCGGCGGATGAACCAGACCCCGACAATGATCATCGGCAAAGACAGGATTTGCCCCATCGTCAGACCATAGCCCGCGACATGCAATGCAAGGCCCAAGGGGTTGCCCTCGGTCACGAATTGCGCGTCCGGCTGGCGGAAGAATTCGACGAAGAACCGCGCCGCGCCATAGCCCGCAAAGAACAGCCCCGCCACGCGGCCCGGCCAAAAGAACCAACCACGCCGCCAGACCATCACTGCGATGACGGCAAACAGCAGCAGACCCTCCAGCGCCGCTTCATAAAGCTGGCTGGGATGGCGCGCGCAGACGCCCACCACGCCGGGGCAAAGCTGCGCGGCATCACCGGGGAAGGCCACGCCCCAAGGCAGGGTGGTGGGGCGGCCCCAAAGCTCGGCATTCACGAAATTCGCGAGGCGACCAAAGAAGATGCCAATCGGCGCGACGGTGGCCATCAGATCGGCCAAGGGCAGCATCGGCACCTTTTCGCGCCGACAGAACCACAGCCCCGCCACCACCACGCCCAAGAAGCCGCCGTGAAAGGACATCCCGCCCTCCCACACGCGCAGCAGATGCGACGGGTTCTCCAGATAATACCCCGGCTGGTAGAACAGCACGAACCCCAGCCGCCCGCCGATGATCACCCCAAGGATCACCGCCGTCAGCAGCCGTTCCACCTGTTCGGGCTGCATCGGCGCGGCACCCGCCCACAGGCGCGGCGTCTTGACCATCCGCTCGATCAGTTTCCAGCCGATCAGCAACCCGGCGATATAGGCCAGCGCATACCAGCGCAGCGCCAGATGAAAGCCGCCGATGTCGATGGAGAACAGTTCCGGCGACAGGTTGGGAAAGGGGATGTAGGACATGGGCAACCTTGGCTCGCGCGTTTGGCCCGGTTGTCCGGGCTGGCGCGGGACAAGTCAACCTCTGCCCTGCGACGCCTTGCGGACTTGTGAAGCTGGGCGCAGGGGCCATATATGGACCAAAGCCGAAAGGATCGCGCCCATGCAAACCCGCAACAAGTTCTTTGACGACATGTCGCAACTGATGACCAATGCGATGGGCGTGGCCCAAGGCGCCAAGACCGAGGCTGAGACCGCGATGAAGGGCTTTGTTGATCGGTGGATGGCCGACCGCGATTTCGTCACCCGCGAAGAGTTCGATGCCGTCCGCGCCATGGCTACTCGTGCCCGCGAAGAAAACGCGGCGCTGTCCGCCCGTATCGCAGCATTGGAAGCCGCGCTGAACGCCGGGAAATGACGGATTAGCGCTCGGTCGGTTCCGGCGCGGGGAAACCGTCGCGCAGATAGCCGCGCAACCGTTCGAAATCGAGCGGTTTGCGCATCACCACATTTGCGCCCGCGCGGCGGAAACGGTCCATCTCTTCGCCGACGACGGCGGCGGTGATGCCGATGACCGGAAGGTTCAATCCCGCCGCGCGCAAGGCACGGATCAGGTCATCGCCGTCCATTTCCGGCATGAACAGATCGGTGATGATGACATCAGGCCGGATCGCAAGTGCCATCTGCAAGGCGGCCTGACCATCGGCGGCGTGATGGACGACTGCGTTGATCTTTTCCAGCCGCGCACGGGTGATCTCGGCCACCAGAACATTGTCCTCGGCCAAAAGAACGCTCCAGTCGCGGTCCTTGGAGGTGCCTGAAAGCGGGACAGCCGGATCGGGCGCGGCATTCTTGATCTG
>CALRPK020000416.1:0-3237 GCA_943370015.1 Paracoccus haematequi | reverse complement strand
GGGAGGAACCTCGCTTTTCCGCCTGTATGACGTCGGCGATGCGGCGGCGATGCAGGAACGTCTGGCGCGGCATCACATTTGGACCCGCATTTTCCCGTGGTCGGATCGGCTGATCCGCCTTGGCCTGCCCGATGGCGCGGGTTGGGATCGGTTGCAAAGGGCGCTGGCATGAGCGCGGGGTTGCTGGTCGGCGCGATGCTCTTGGATGCCGCGTTGGGAGAGCCGCGCTGGCTGTGGTCGCGCTGGCCGCATCCGGCGGTGCTGATGGGGAGGGTGATCGGCTGGGCGGATCAACGCTTCAACGATGGCGCGGCGCGTCGGGCCAAGGGCGTGGCGGTGATGGCCGCGCTGGTCATGGGTGCTTGGGCGCTTGGCCACCTGATCGCGGCCATTCCGGACGGCGGCGTGCTCGAGGTGATCGTGGCGGCCATCCTTTTGGCGCAAAAGTCGCTGGTCCAGCATGTGCAGGCGGTGGGCGATGCGCTGCGCCTGTCGCTGGCCCAAGGCCGCCGCGCGGTGGCGATGATCGTGGGTCGCGATACGGCGGCGCTTGAAGAACCCGCCGTCGCCCGCGCCGCCATCGAAAGCGCTGCGGAAAACCTGTCGGATGGCGTCATCGCGCCAGCCTTCTGGTTCCTGATCGGGGGGCTGCCCGGCATCCTGATCTACAAGATCACCAACACCGCCGACAGCATGATCGGCCATCGCACCCCACGGCATGAGGAATTCGGCTGGGCCGCCGCACGCTTTGATGACCTGCTCAACCTGATCCCGGCCCGCCTGACGGCACTGCTGATCGCGCTGGCGCATGGCTGGCTTGAGGCGCGGCCCATCCTGCGCGACGCGCCGCTGCACCGATCCCCCAATGCCGGATGGCCCGAGGCGGCGATGGCCGTGGTGCTGAATGTCGCCCTGTCAGGCCCGCGCAGCTATCACGGTGAGATGCGGGAATTCCCTTGGGTCTGGCCCGAAGGGCGGCGGGATATCGGTCCCGATGCGGTGGATGCGGCCTGCGCGGCGCTGTGGCGGGCTTGGGCGCTGATGCTGGCGGGCGTGGCTGTGATCGCGCTGATCTGATCTTCGGGATCAACTTGAAGCAAAGTGATCACTTGCGTCTTGCCGCAACGCAGCGCGACTGACAGTCTGCACCGTGATTTCCTTGCCCTTGAAAGGGTGCTTGATGCGCTTTGCCTTGCCGATCCTTGCCTGTGCCGCGTTGGCCGGACCTGCCGCCGCTGCCCCCTGTGGCGGGGATTTTGCCGCCTTCATCACCGCGATGAAGGCCGAGGCGATTGCCGCTGGCCAACCCGCCGATGTGGCGGATGCGTTCTTCGTCGGCGTCCAACAGGATGGCGCGGTGCTGAAGGCGGATCGGTCGCAGGGCGTGTTCCGCAAAAGCTTTCTCGAATTCTCCAAAAGCCTGATCTCCAAGAACCGGATGCAGACCGGCCTTGCCAAGGCCCGGGAATGGGATGGCGTGTTCCAGCGTGCGGAAACCGAATTTGGCGTGCCGCGTGGCATTCTGCTGGCGTTCTGGGCCTTTGAGACGGATTTCGGCGCGGTGCAGGGCGATTTCAACACCCGCAACGCGCTGGTCACCTTGGCCCATGACTGCCGCAGGCCCGAGCTGTTCCAGCCGCAGGTCCTTGCGGCGATGGAGTTGTTCCGTCTGGGCGAGTTTGACCAGACCACCACGGGCGCTTGGGCGGGCGAAATCGGCATGGTGCAGATGCTGCCCGCTGATATTCTGGAACGCGGCGTGGATGGCGATGGCGACGGCTTGGTCACGCTGAAAACGTCCGTCCCCGATGCGTTGATGTCGGGGGCCAAGATGCTGGCGCATCACGGTTGGCGCGGGAATGAGCCGTGGATGCAAGAGGTCACGGTTCCCGACAGTTTCGACTGGTCGCTGACCGGTCTGGCCACCGAAATGCCGGTGGAACAATGGGCGGCGATGGGCGTGCAGTTGCGGCAAGGGATGCTGCCGATGGGATTGCCCGCCTCGATCCTGTTGCCGCAGGGGCGCAAGGGGCCTGCCTTTCTTGTCTATCCGAACTTCAAGACGCTGTTCCAATGGAACCAAAGCTTTGTCTATGTCACCACCGCCGCCTATTTCGCCACCCGCCTGACCGGGGCCGATCCCTATGCCGCAGGCAATCCCGATCCGGCGTTGACGGCGGATCAGATGACCGAATTGCAGCAAAAGCTGGCCGCGCGCGGCTATGACGTGGGCAAGATCGACGGCATCCTTGGTGCCTCGACCCGGGTCGCGGTGCAAAAGGAACAGGAACGGTTGGGTTTGCCCGCCGATGCCTGGCCGACCGTGGACCTGCTAGGGTTGCTTTGACCGATGCGCTGGGGGATCGTCGCCACCCTTTCCGCGCCCGAAGATCAGGTGTTGGCCTTTGTCGCCCATAACCTTGACCTTGGGGCTGCGCGGATCTGGCTGTGCTTTGACGACCCCGATGATCCGGCGGCAGATCGCGTGGCGCAGCACCCACAGGTGACCGCCCTGCGCTGCGACAGCGCGCATTGGACGCGGCTGGGCATCACCCGGCCCGAACGGCACCAGAACCGCCAGACCGCCAATGCCCAAGCCGTGCTGCGCGACTGTGGTCTGGATTGGCTGGCGCATATCGATGTGGATGAATTCCTGATCGCCGATGCCCCCATCGCCACGATCCTGTCGGACATCCCGCGCCACCGCCCTTTTGTCCGCGCCAAGGCGTGGGAGGCGCTGCATAGCCCCGACCTGCCCGATGACATCTTCACCGCCACCGCCTTTCGCGCGCCCCTGAACGCCGAAAGCCATGCCGCCCACCGTGCGGCGCTCTTTGGCCCCTATGCCCCGCTGGTGCCCACCGGCTGCATGAGCCATGCCGTCGGCAAATGCTTTTTCCGCCCCGATGTGCCGGGCCTGCAAGCGTGGCTGCACGGCGCGTCCAAGGGCGGCGAGAAATTGCCCCCCGGCCCACCGCTGCCGGGCGTGACGCTGCTGCATTTCCATTCCCAAGACCCGGTGACTTGGAAAGGCCGCCTACCTTTTCGGCTGGAGCGGGGCGCTTATGTTCTGAAACCCGAACTCGCGTTGTTCTTGAAGACCGCCGACGCGGCAGAGCTTGACGCCTTTTACCGCCGCTGCCTGACCGCCACGCCCGAAGCGCTGGCCTATCTGCGCCAGCACCGCCTACTGCGAGAGGTCACGCTGAACTTGCGCGCCAAGGTGGCCACACTCGG
>CALRPK020000415.1:0-3241 GCA_943370015.1 Paracoccus haematequi | reverse complement strand
GAAATCGGCAAAGCGGAAACAGGTGTCGCGGTTGGTCCAGCCTCCTTTATCCGCCAAAGCCGAGGGCAGTTCCCAATGATAGAGCGTCTGGAACGGCTTCAGCCCGCGCGCCAGCATGCCATCCACCAGCCGGTCATAGAAATCCATGCCCTCGGGATTCACCGTCACCCCATCCGGCATCACCCGCGCCCATGAGGTGGAAAAGCGGTAGCCGTCCATATTGGCGGCGCGCAAGAGGTCCAGATCATCACCCCAGCGGTGGTAATGATCGCAGGCGATAGCCCCGCTTTCCGTGCCCTTCACATTTCCCGGCGTGGCGGAAAACGTGTCCCAATGCGACGACCCGCAGCCGCCAAAGGATGAGCCTTCGATCTGATAGGCGGCGGTGGCGGCCCCGAAGACGAAGCCTTCGGGGAAATCAAAACGGGACAGCGACATCATACACCTTTGCGCAGGGCAGGTCCGGTGGACTGCCCGATGATCAATTCAGCCTCAAGCATGCGGGTCTGCGGCCCCATCGCGGGGTCAGCGACCAAGGCGAGCAGCATTTCGGCGGCCAAGCGTCCCGCCTCACGCACCGAAGAACGGGTGGCGGTGAAGATCGGCACATCCTCGCCGTTCTTCATATAGGACAGGTCGTCGTCGTGGATGATGATGGACACATCGCGCCCCATCTCCATCCCGCGCTCTTCCACCGCACGCCGCGCGCCCATGCCGGAAATCATCGAGGCTGCCAGCAGCGCCGTCGGCGGATCGGGCAGGTCCAGCATGCGACCCGCGGCGCGGTAGCCCGACACTTCGGTCATCTCATCAGAGGACATCAGCACCGGATCGGGCGTGATCCCGCGCGCGGCCAAGGCATCGGCATAGCCGGAACGGCGGCGGATGGCGAAATCCATGTGTTCCAACCCGTTGACCAGCCCGATGCGGGTGTGGCCAAGGTCCAGCAGGAATTCGGTCGCCCGCAAGAAGGCGCGGCGGTTGTTCACGTCCACCCAGGAATAGGGCAGGTCGGCCCCTGTCGCGCGGCCATGCACCACGAAGGGCAGGCCGACATCGTGCAGAAGCGGAATGCGCGGGTCGTTCATCAAGGGGGCGTGCAGGATCATGCCATCGACCGATCCGCGCGCTTTCAGATCGCGGTAGGCGTCCTCTTCATTCTCATCGGGGACCACCGACAGCACCATGTCATAGCCGTTGCGCGAATAGGTCTCACCCGCGCCGGCGATGAAATCGGCGAAGATGGGGTTCACGATCTCATGCCGGGTGGCCAAGGGGATCACATGGCCGATGGCAAAGGCGCGGCCTGTGGCCAGACGGATGGCGCGGGTATTGGGGCGGTAGTTGTGCCGTTTCGCCGCCGCCATCACGCGTTCGCGGGTAGATTCGTTCACCTCGGGGTAGCCGTTCAACGCGCGGCTGACGGTGGTGGGTGACAGGCCCAGCTTGGCGGCCAGTTCCTTGAGATTCATCGCCCCTCAGCGCCCCCCTGCGCCACGCTGTTCAAGGTGCCGCCCAAAACCGCTGCACGTCCCTTCGGTTCGCCCAAAACGGTTTCAAACCGGGCGCTAGACTAGTGGCACCGCAAGTCAAGGTCAAAGCCCTATCTGACCCAATGTGAAATCGTTTTCGCATCCGAGACGCAGCGCCACAGGGCATTTGCGCCGCTTCCAAGGCGCTTTGGATTGACAGGTGGCGATGGATCGGCAAAAGATATGCCATCCAAAGCGGTTTGAAACCGATTCTGACCGCCATTTGGTTCACCGCCCCGCAGAGTGGCGGGGGGGAAACGGGAGGAAGATCATGACTGCAAGACTTCTGGCCGGTTCGGCGCTGATCGCGCTGACCGCAGGTGGCGCTTTCGCGCAGGACCTGAAGTTCCCGGTGGGCGAAGGCGCCTTCAACTGGGACAGCTACAAAGCCTTTGATGAGGCGACCAATCTGGACGGTCAGACCCTGACCATCTTCGGGCCGTGGCGCGGCGAGGACCAGGTTCTGGTCGAGTCGATGCTGGCCTATTTTGAGGCCGCTTCGGGCGTGGACGTCAGCTATTCGTCCTCCGAAGGCTATGAGCAGCAAATCGTCATCGACGCCGAAGCGGGTTCGCCCCCGGATGTCGCCGTGCTGCCGCAGCCCGGCCTGATCGGCGATCTGGCCGCCAAGGGCTTTGTAGTGCCGCTGGGCGATGACACCAAGACCTGGCTGACCGACAACTACGGTGCCGGTGCATCTTGGGCTGCCTTGGGCACCTACAAGGGCAAGGACGGAGCCGAAGCCCTGTATGCCTTCCCCTACAAGGCCGACGTGAAGTCGCTGGTCTGGTATTCGCCCGACAACTTCGCCGATGCTGGCTATGAAGTCCCGACCACCATGGAAGACCTCAAGGCGCTGACCGACAAGATCGTCGCCGATGGTGGCACGCCGTGGTGCATCGGTCTGGGTTCGGGCGGTGCGACGGGCTGGCCCGCGACCGACTGGGTCGAAGACATGATGCTGCGCACGCAGTCGCCCGAAACCTATGACAAGTGGGTCAAGCATGAGATCGGGTTCTCGGACCCGGCAGTGATCGAGGCGATCAACGAGTTCGGCTACTTCGCCCGCAACGACAAGTATGTGGCCGGTGGCGCTGCCGCTGTGGCGACGACCGACTTCCGCGACAGCCCGAAGGGTCTGTTTACCTCGCCCCCGCAGTGCTACATGCACCGTCAGGCGTCGTTCATTCCGTCCTTCTTCCCCGAAGGCACCGAACTGGGCACCGATGCGGACTTCTTCTACTTCCCGGCCTATGCTGGCAAAGACCTCGGCCAGCCCGTCTTGGGCGCTGGCACGCTGGCGTTCATGATGAAGGACACCGAAGCAGGCCGTGCCTTCATCGAATGGCTGAAGACCCCGATCGCGCATGAAGTGTGGATGGCCCAGACCGGTTTCGTGACCCCGTTCAAGGGTGTGAACACCGAACTCTATGGCTCGGCCGCGCTGAAAAAGCAGGGTGAGATTCTGGCGAATGCGACCACCTTCCGCTTCGACGGCTCTGACCTGATGCCGGGCGCTGTTGGCGCTGGCAGCTTCTGGACCGGCATGGTCGACTATTCGGGCGGCAAATCCGCCGAAGAAGTCGCCGCCACCATCGACGCCTCGTGGCCGAAGTGATGTGAACCGCCCGGACCGGCCCCGCGCCGGTCCGGGCACTTTTTGTGCCGTCCCCTGTGACGGCCCCGCGCCTGCGACGCCGCAGACGCAA
>CALRPK020000414.1:0-3255 GCA_943370015.1 Paracoccus haematequi | reverse complement strand
ATCGTGCCGGTGGTGGAAGAAATCCTGCACGTCGAACGCCGCTTGATCCTGCGCGAAGAGGTGCATCTGCGCCGGATCGCCACCCGCGAAACTGTAGAAACCACTGTCCCCCTACGCCGCCAAACCGTGGTGATCGACCGGGAGACGCCAACCTCGAAGGAGACAGACGATGATTGATGACCTGCAAGGCACGGGCTTTTCCGGTGCGGCTGCCAGCACCACCTTGACCGGGTTCTTCGACAGCCGCCTTGAGGCCGACACCGCCGCTGACCGTCTGCGCGACTTGGGGCTTTCGGGGCGGGTCGATGTGACGGCGGGCGAGTCGGGCAGCGCGGGATCGGTGACGGGATCACCTGCGGGCACGGGGTCGGAAACGGGCGAACCGCAGGGGTTCTTTGACGCCCTCGCCGCGTTCTTCTTTCCCGATGATGACCGCAGCACCTTTGCCGAAGGCTTGGCGCGGGGTGGCTATCTGGTGACGGTCACGGGCCTGTCGCCCGACGATTATGACCGCGCGATGGATGTGCTTGAGGATGCCGGGGCCGTGGACATCGACGAACGCGCCGAAAGCTGGCGCGCCGAAGGGTGGACCGGGGCCTATGCCGGGCAGGGCGATCTTGCGGCAGACCTGCCGGGGGGCCTTGCGGCGGGGTCCAGCGCGGTGGGGATGTCGGGCGGTATGGCGTCTGCCAGCGGTTCGTCGGCGCATCGGTCTGGTGATCGGGACGACGAAACGGTTCCCGTCGTTGAGGAACGGCTGCGTGTCGGCAAGCGTGACACCAGCCATGGCCGCGTGCGCGTGCGCTCCTATGTGGTCGAAGAGCCGGTGACCGAATCCGTCACGCTGGCGGAAGAACGGGTCGAAGTGGACCGCCGCCGCGTGGATCGCCCTGTCAGCGGCGCGACCGAGGATCTGTTCCGCGACCGCAGCATCGAGGCCGAGGAATTCCGCCAAGAGGCCGTGGTGTCCAAAGAGGCCCGCGTGGTTGAAGAGGTCGGCTTGCGCCGCAGCCATGACAGCCGCGAAGAAACCATCTCTGACACGGTCCGCCACACCGAGGTCGAGGTCGAGGATGACCGCAGCGGATCGGGCAGCCTGCGTGGCAGCCAAGACCGCGTGACCGAGGAAGAGGCCGAATTGGACGAGGATGACGACGACCTGTCGGATCGTCGTCCGACCTCTGGCCTGTGAGGCGGGCTTGCCGATGACGGGGCGGGGGGCGGGTGTCCGCCCCCCTGTCCCGCTGCGAAAGGCTTGCATCCGCGCCCCAGCACGCGCATGGAATGGGGCATGAGCGCGCCAACCGATCCCCGCAATCGTCCCGACCTCGCCTCCCTTGGGTGGCGTGACGGTTTCGCCGAACAGATTGCGCCGGAGGAGTCCGGGCTGACCCCCATGCGCATCGCCACCGTCCACCGCGACCGGATGAGCGCCGAGGGGCTGGATGGCCCGATGCGGCTGATCCTGCCGATCCGCACCCATACCGCGACCTATGCCGTGGGTGATTGGGTGCTGGTCGATGCCGCCACCCGCACGCTGGTGCGTCGTCTGGACCGCAGCACATTGGTGCAGCGCCGGATTGAGGGCGGGCGCGATATGCAACTGATCGCGGCCAATCTGGATACGCTGTTCATCGTCACCTCCTGCAACGATGATTTCAACGTCGCGCGGTTGGAGCGGTATCTGGCTATCGCCAATGAAGCCGGGGCCGAACCTCTGATCGTGCTGACCAAGGCCGATCAGGTGGACAGCGTGCAGCCCTATCTTGACGCCGTGGCCCCCTTGCAGCGCGGGTTGCAGGCGGTGGCGGTCGATGCCACCGATGCCAGTGCCGCGCAGGTGCTCGCGCCGTGGTGCGGTCCGGGGCAGACGGTGGCCTTGGTGGGATCATCCGGGGTTGGGAAATCCTCGCTCTTGAACACGCTGACCGGCAAGACGGGTGAGGACGCGCAACTGACCGGCGGCATCCGCGAGGCGGACGCCAAGGGGCGGCACACGACGACCTCGCGTTCCCTGCATCGCATTCCGGGCGGGGGGTGCGCCATCGATACGCCGGGACTGCGGACGCTGCATGTCAGCGACCTGTCGGTGGGTCTGGATGTGCTCTACGCCGAAATCATCGACCTCGCGCCCGAGTGCCGGTTCCGCGACTGCACCCATGCGCATGAGCCGGGATGTGCGGTGCAGGCGGCGGTGGCGGATGGGCGGCTGGACGCAGTGCGCGTGGCGCGCTGGCGCAAACTGCTGGAAGAAAACCGCGACAACACCCCCGTGCAGACCGGCCCGCGCGGCAATAAGGTTTGGGTCAAGGCCAAGAGGCGCTGATCGGGGCGTCGCTGATCGCGGCGCAGGAGAATATTCTTCTCCGCCCCTCTGGCACGAATGGGTCCGGCTGTCAGGCGGCTTGGCTTTGGAAACACCCTTGGCGCCCTTTGCGCTATGATTGCGCGACCGCAATGAAGGGGGCAGCAATGGCTGATCACGGATCACAGGATGCGCGCCTGCATGTGGAAAGCTGGGCGCTCTGCCCCATCGCGCAGCGGGTCTTGATTGCCGCCGCCCTGCGCGGGCATCGCGTCACCCGCCGCATCACCAGCGGGGGCGAACCGCAGTCCACCACGATTGAGCCGACGATCCTGACGCTGCGGGGCCTGCGGGCAGAGGTGCAGGTGACGGATGGTCTGGCCATGGTCGAACTGGTCGAAGACCTGTTCCCGGACGCCCCCTTGCATCCGCGCGACCCCGCGCAGCGCGCCGTGCATCGCAACCTGATGGCCATCGGGGCCGAGGCGCAGACCCGCCTGTCCCGCGCGGCGCGGGATCGGCAGGCGCAGGACCTTGACCTGTCCTTGGGCAATCTTGAGGCGCAGCTTGGCCGGTTGGAGGCGCGTCTTGCCGCAGGCGACCATGTGCCGGGCGGGCGGGTGGCCAATGTCGATGTGGTGCTGGCCCCGCTTTTGTGGCGGTTGCGGATCTTGGATGAACAGGCGGGGACGCATCTGTTGCAGCGCTTTTCCCGTTTGCGCGGCTGGTCGGATTGGCTGGCCGTGCAGCCCGTGCTGCGCGATATCCTGACGGCCGAGGCGGCGGATTTGTACTTCGCCGTCCTGCACGCCCGCCGTGCCTTGATCGTGGATGCCGACACCTCTCGCGCATGGCAAAGCGTGGCAGGCCCCGGCATCGGATTGCGCGGCGCGGGGTGAGTGTCGCGCCAGCCGGACAACAAATCGGCCCGGAACCTGTGGTTCCGGGCC
>CALRPK020000413.1:0-3256 GCA_943370015.1 Paracoccus haematequi | reverse complement strand
TGGCGCTGCCCTTTGCCGACAATTCCTTTGACGTCTACACGATCAGCTTCGGCATCCGGAACGTGACCCGGATCACCGATGCCCTGAAGGATGCCTATCGCGTGCTGAAACCCGGCGGGCGGCTGATGGTGCTGGAGTTTTCGCAGATTCCCAACGCCCTGCTGCAAAAGGCCTATGACCTGTATTCCTTCAACGTCATCCCGGTGATGGGGCAGATCGTGGCCAATGACCGCGACAGCTATCAATACCTCGTCGAATCGATCCGCAAATTCCCCGATCAGGACACATTCGCCGCGATGATCCGGCAGGCGGGCTTTGATCAGGTGAAATACCGCAACCTGACGATGGGGGTGGCCGCCCTGCACTCTGGCTGGAAGATCTGATGCGCGGACCGCATAACATCTGGCGGCTGATCCGCACCGGCGCCACGCTGGAACGCACCGGCGCGATGGAGGTGGTGCTGGACGCCTTTCGCGCGCCCAAAAGCCTGCGGATCGTGGCCCATGCCCTTGGTTGGCCGTTTAAATGGCTGGGGCTGAAGGGCGATCCGAACCTACCCCCCGCCACCCGCGCGCTGACCGCGCTTGGCCCGGCCTATATCAAATTCGGGCAAATCCTCTCGACCCGGCCCGATATGGTGGGCGAAAAGCTGTCAGAGCAGTTGAAATACCTGCAAGATCAACTGCCGCCGTTTTCCACCGATGTGGCGAAACAGATGATCGAGGCAGAGTTGGAATTGCCCGTCGATCAGGTGTTTTCCGAGTTTTCCGAACCCGTCGCCGCCGCCTCTATCGCGCAGGTCCACCGCGCCCGCATCGCCGAGACGGGCAAGGAAGTGGCGGTCAAGGTGCTGCGCCCCGGCATCGAACGCGCCTTCCGCAAGGATATCGACGCGTTTTACCTGATCGCGCGGGCGGTTGAGATTTTTGCCCCCTCGGCCCGCCGCCTGCGCCCGATGGATGTCATCGCGCATTTCGAAGGCGTGGTGATGGGAGAGTTGGATTTGCGGCTGGAATCCTCGGCCGCCGCCGAGTTTTCGGCCAACACGAAGGATGACGAAGGCTTTCGTGTGCCGCAGCCGGTCTGGAACCTGTCGGGCAAGACCGTGATGACGCTGGATTGGGTTGAAGGTCTGGGTATGAACGAAAACGCCGCCATCGACGCGGCAGGGCATGACCGGCGGGTGCTGGGCGCGCGGGTGTTGCAACTGTTCCTGAACCATGCGCTGCGCGACGGCTATTTCCATGCCGATATGCACCAAGGCAACCTCAAGGTCGGCGCAGATGGCGCGATCATCGCCTATGATTTCGGGATCATGGGGCGGATCGACGAATACACTCGCCGCGTCTATGCTGAGATTCTTATGGGCTTCATCCGCAAGGATTATCGCCGCGTCGCTGAGGTGCATTTTGAGGCGGGCTATGTCCCCCCTGACCGCGACATTGACGAATTCGCCCGCGCCCTGCGCGCGGTGGGAGAGCCGATCTTCGGCATGGATGCCAACCGCATTTCGATGGCAAAGCTGTTGTCCTATCTGTTTGAGGTGACCGAACGCTTCGGGATGCAGACGCGGACGGAACTGATCCTGTTGCAACGCACGATGGTGGTGGTCGAAGGTGTGGCGCGCGGTCTGGACCCGCAGATCAACATCTGGCAGGTCGCCCGCCCGGTGGTGGAACGCTATATCGCTGGGAATATCGGGCCAAAGGCCCTGTTGCGCGATCTGGTGCATACCGCGCGGGTGTTGAGTCGGTTTGGCCCCAAGCTGCCGCGTTTGGTGGAAAGCGCCTTGATCGCGCAGGCCGAACCCTCGCGACCCTTGGCCCCGCCGCGCCGTCGCAGCCGCTGGTATCTGATCCCCGCAGCCTTTGTGATCTTCGCGGCGGGCGTGGGGCTAGGGCATCTTCTGTAACGCTTGGGCGTAATCGGCATCACCGAGCGCCGCCCGATAGGTGCAGTGCGCGGCGATGCGCCACGCAAAAAGCGGCTCTAACATTAGGAATCTGTTCACCGCCGCACGGTCGGGATAGGCATTTAAGAACCGCGCGCGTTGATCCGGGGTCAGGATGCGCCCGGTGTAAAGCCACTGCATCGCGGGCGACAGGAACGTCGCCAAATCCTCTGCAGGGTCGCCAAGACCGGGGCATTGCCAATCGATCAGCACCGGCCCCTGCGGTGCGACGATGATGTTCCCCGGCACGGCATCGGCATGGATTGGGCAGGGGTGCACGGGTGGCAAATCCGGGACATCCGGCAGCGGCGGCATGGGCAGGTTAGCCGCCACGCGCAGCGCATCCTGCCGCAGGGCCGCCGTGCCATTGGGCAAGGGGCGGAAGCCTGTCGTCGCCGTAAGCTGGTGCAAGCGCCCCAAAGCCTGAGCTACCGCCGCAGGATCGTGGTCTTGGCCCCAAGTTCCGCCGGGAATGTGGTCGATCAGCAGCCAATCGCCCGAGGTTGCGCGCAACACCGGCGCCAGCCCTTCGGGCGCGAACAGGCGCAGTGCCTGTGCCTCTGCCCCCGGATCGTTGGGGAACAGCGGCGTCGCGGCATCGGGGCGATAGCGTTTCAGCACGCAATTGCCCACATGCCAGACATGGTTCGTCCGCCCGCCGGAAAGCGGCGTCAGCGGTCCATCGGTCCAAGCGGCATCCTGCCCTTGGAGGTCGTGCAGGATGTGGGGGGGTAGGACATCGGTCAGGGTCATAGCGGCGCGACCCTAGACCGTCTTGGCGCAGAAAGACCACCCCGTCACCCTGCGCGTAGGGCGGTGACCTCTGTCGCTTTGACGCTGATCCCGCCCTTAAGCAGCAGGGTCACGCCATCGGGACCATTCCGCGCCTCTGTGATGCGGGCATAGGATTGCACCGGGGTTGTGGTGAGCTGCCGGTCGCCGTTCCAGCTTTCCACCGTCAGCCGGTATTGCCCGGCGGGCAGTGGGTTGCCCGCCATATCCCCGCCCAGCCATTGATAGGCACCTGCCGTCACCGGCGCCTCTTCGCGTGTGGCGATGTTTCCAGCGGCATCCCGCGCCACCAGCATCGCCCTTGTCGCGCCCTTTGCAGGGTCCAGTTGCAGATCGGCAGGCGTCCCCCCCATCCAGACCGGCCCGGCAGAGCGCGCCTCTTGCCCCACCCAGCCGGCCAGTTGCGCCATGCCCAACAATCCGAATTGCTGGCCCAGATCGGCCAGCAGCGTGTTGGTCCGGACCTGCTGTTCCACCCCGGAAAAGGTGGCCAATTGCGTTGCGTAATCGGTG
>CALRPK020000412.1:0-3262 GCA_943370015.1 Paracoccus haematequi | reverse complement strand
CTGCTGCGCTGGCCCGCTGCCCGGCTGGCCAGCGGATCAGGCGGCAAAGACGCCCTGCAAGAACCGGCGGAATGACGGTCAGCCCGCCGCCACCACCCCGGGCAAGGCGCGCACCCGGGCGGTGAAATCCTCGCCCCGCTTTTCGAAGTTCGGATATTGATCGAAACTCGCCGCTGCGGGGGCCAGCAACACGACCTCTCCGTCCTGCGCATCCTCGGCGGCACGGGCGACGGCACGCTCCATCGTTTCGCAAATCTCATGCGGGGTGTCGCCGATCTCCAGCGCGAAATCGCGGGCGGAGTGGCCGATCAGATAGGCCTTCACCACGGCGGGCAGATGGGGCTGCAAGGCGGTGATCCCCCCCTCTTTCCCCAATCCCCCGGCGATCCAACGGATGCGCGCAAAGGCCTGCAGCGCCTTGGCCGCGCTGTCCACATTGGTGGCCTTGGAATCGTTGATGAACCGTACCCCGCCGCGCGTGCCGACCAACTGGCTGCGATGCGGCAGCCCGGCAAAGCTGTGCAGTGCCGCCTCGATCTGGCGCGGGGCCAGACCCAAGGCCCGGCAAGCCGCATAGGCCGCGCAGGCGTTCTGGTGGTTATGCGCCCCCGGCAGACCCGACACAGCCCGCAGGTCGATGGAGGCCACTTGCCGCCCCTTCCGCCATTCCGCCAAGAACCCCTTGCGCGCAAAGACCGACCAGCCGAAATCATCCAGCTTCTGGCCGGATGAGATGCGGATCACCCGGTCATCCTGCGGCCCGGTCGCCAGTTGGTTGGCCAAGAACCGCCCCTCGGCTTCATCCACGCCGATGATGGCGCGATCCGGCCCGCCTTCGGCAAAGAGCCGCCGCTTGGCCGCGAAATAACCGCCATACCCGCCGTGACGGTCCAGATGATCCGGCGACAGGTTGGTGAACACCGCCACGTCCGGGGTCAGGTTGCGTGCAAGCTCGGTCTGGTAGGAGGAGAGTTCCAGCACCACCACCTCACCATCCTGCGCGGGATCAATGTCAAGGACACCGCGCCCGATATTGCCCGCCATCTGAGTGGGACGGCCCGCCTCGGCCAATATGTGATGGATCAGCGCCGTGGTGGTGGATTTGCCATTCGATCCGGTCACGGCAATCACCTTGGGCGTGACCTCAAAATTGTCCCACTCCTGCGAGGCGTAGGACCGGAAGAAGAGGCCGATGTCATTGTCCACCGGCACGCCCATCTCCATCGCGCGGGCGATGACTTTGTGGGGGGCCGGGAAGTGATGCGGGATGCCGGGACTGGTGACAAGGCAGGCCACCCCGTCAAAGGCGGTCTGACGGGTGAGGTCGGTGAGAGTGAACCCCTCCGCCTCTGCCTTGGCGCGCGCCTCAGGGCTGTCGTCCCACAAGAGCGCCTCTGCCCCGCCCGCCACCAAAGCCCGCGCCGTGGCCAACCCCGACCGCCCAAGGCCCAACACCGCCACCTTCGCCCCCGCAAACCCCTGAACCGCAATCATCCGCTATCCCCTTGGCTGTTGGGGAGAGGGATAGGGGATGTGGTGGGGTTGTGAAAGAGGTTTCAAATTGATCCGAGCCCCGTTGCGCAAGGTGTGAATGCCCGACAATCCCGTGGACGATTATCCCGAAAAGTCCTTACGATACCTGAGCTTCACAAGGCGCCCCGTCAGCATAGCCGTCAACCGTGACCCGGTAACTGAAGAGCAGGCGCTGCCCGTCAAACGCACGGAAGACATAGGTGCCAAGGGGCAGCAGCTCTTTTTCATGGACGGAATGGCCCGTCCAGACCACGCCATCGGCGCCCATGACATAGTCCCATTGGTCCAAACGCCCATCCGGATGGTCCAACTCAATCGAATAGGATTTTCCAGCTTTGAAGTAGCCCAAGTGAATATGCACTTCGATGGCGAGGCCGGGTCTTGCGGCAAAGACGTCCCCATGGACGGCAAAGACCCTCGGGCGGTCGTAAATCCACAGCTCATTACTTTGGATATTCGGCGCGTATTCCGTCCGGTCTGGTTCTAAGAAACAGACTCCGCCAACGTCCATAACTTCAACCGGGACCGAATAATCCAACAGTTCGGCTTGCGCCGGTGCGCCAGCAACTGCGCACCACGCAATTGTGCCAAGCAGAGCAAGTCTGGATGCGATTGGCTTGCAGCGTGTCCGGTCAAAGCTGCGGCACTCCCCGATTGCCGTGGACAGGATGGCCTTCACTCTGGACCACAATTTTGGAAAACGCTCAACCATACCGCGACTATATCAGGACTGATCTCACCCTTACATACCACAAGTCACGGTGCCTTTGTCCATGATCACGGCAGGCAAAGCCCCCCTCACCGCACCTTCAGCGTCGCCAATCCCACCAGCGCGAGGATTAGGGAGATGATCCAGAACCGGATGACGATTTGGGGTTCGGCCCAGCCTTTCTTCTCGAAATGGTGGTGGATCGGGGCCATCAGGAACACCCGGCGGCCAGTGCGTTTGAAGTAGAGGACTTGGATGATCACGCTCATCGCCTCAACCACGAACAGGCCGCCGACGATGGCCAGCACGATCTCATGCTTCGTGCAGACCGCGATTGCGCCGAGGGCTCCGCCAAGGGCCAGAGACCCGGTATCGCCCATGAACACCGCCGCCGGGGGGGCGTTGTACCACAAGAACCCCATGCCGCCACCGAACAGCGCGGCACAGAAGATCAACAACTCGCCCGTGCCCGGCACAAAATGCACGCCCAGATATTCCGTCCATTGCGAGTTGCCGACGACATAGGCGATCACGCCAAACGTCCCTGCGGCGATCATCACCGGCATGATGGCCAGCCCGTCCAAGCCATCGGTCAGGTTCACCGCATTGGCGGCACCCACGATCACCACCATGCCGAAGGGCACAAAGAGGATCGACAGGTTGATCAGCACATCCTTGAAGAAGGGCAGCGCCAGTTGGTTGGTCAGCGCCTCTGGGTGAAACCGCGCGGCGGCATAGGCGGCCAGCCCGGCGATCAGCAGCCCCGCGATAAAGCGCACCTTGCCCGACACACCCTTGGTGTTTTGCTTGGTGACCTTGGCATAGTCATCGGCGAACCCGATCAGCCCAAAGGCCAGCGTCACCAAAAGCACGATCCAGACATAGGGGTTATCCCACCGCGCCCAGAGCAAGGTGGACACCATCAGCGCCGACAGGATCAGAAGGCCCCCCATCGTCGGCGTGCCAGCCTTGGAGAAGTGGCTGGCCGGTCCATCCTCGCGGATCGGCTGGCCCTTCTTC
>CALRPK020000411.1:0-3272 GCA_943370015.1 Paracoccus haematequi | reverse complement strand
AGGTGTGACATGCCCATCGAACTGACCCTGAACGGCGAGTCCCTCACGCTGGACATGGACCCCAGCACCCCACTGCTGGATGTGCTGCGCGACGGGCAACGCCTGACCGGCGCAAAAGCCGTCTGCCGCGAAGGGTTCTGCGGGGCCTGCACCGTGCATATCGACGGGCAAGCGGTGCCATCCTGCCTGCGTCCCATCGGCCTTTTGCAAGGATGCAGCATCGTCACGGTCGAAGGCTTGGTCCCACCCGGCACCTTGAACCGCGTGCAACAGGCCTTCATCGACCATGACGTGGTGCAATGCGGCATGTGCTTTCCGGGGATGGTGATGACCCTGACCGACTTCCTCGACCGCGAAGCCACCCCAACCCGTGAGCAGATCAAGGCCGCACTTGTGGGCAATATCTGCCGTTGCACGGGGTATGAGCGGATCATCGACGCCGTCCTGTCGATCCAGTCGGAGGGCGCAGCATGAACCGGCCCACCGATCCCCGTTCTGTCGTGATGAACCTGCCGCGCCGCGATGCGCTGGACAAGCTGACCGGGCGGACGCGCTATACCTCAGACCTTGGCGCAGGGGTGCTGCACGCGGCCATCGTTCGGTCCAGTGTGGCATCGGCCCGCATCCGGTGGATGGATTTCGCGCCTGCGTTGGCGATGCGGGGTGTGCGGGCCATCGCGCAAGCCAGCGATGCGCCGGGTCTCTTCGGCATCGGGATCGCGGATCATCCTTTGCTGAACGGCACGCGCATCCGGTTCAAGGGCGAACCCTTGGCTGCAATCGCGGCGGATACGCTGGAGATTGCCCGCGCGGCGGCGGCGGCGGTGATCTTGGAAACCGAACCGCTGCCCGCTGTGATGACGATGGCGGATGCGCTTTCCCCTGATGCGCCGATCATCCATCCTGATTGGAAGTCCTACGAACTCTTGCGCGAAGGCGGCATCCGGGGCGGCAATGTCGCGTGGGAGGCGCGGGTGACCCGTGGCGATACGGACGCAGCCTTTGCCCGGCCCGATGTCACCATCGTTGAGGATTGCTTTGAGGTCGGTCGCCAGAACCAACTGCCCTTTGAACCGCGTTGCGCGGTGGCAAGCTATGAGGATGGCCGCTACCACATCCACACCTCAACCCAAGTGCCATGGACGGTGCGGGCCGTCACGGCCAAGGCGCTGGGCGTATCGCCGTCCCGCGTGCGGGTGACGGTGCCTGCGGTGGGCGGTGGCTTTGGTCTGAAGTTTGACTGCACCATCGAACCCATCGCCGCTGTTCTGGCGCAAAAGACCGGGCGGACCGTGTCACTTGTGCATTCGCGCGAGGAGGAGAACCTGACCTGTCTCTGCCGCGAAAATGCTGAGGTGCGCATCCGCTCTGCTGTGACCGCAGAGGGCGAAATCGTCGGGCGCGAGGCGACGGTGCTGATGGATTGCGGGGCCTATGGCGGCGAGCAGGTGTTTCTGACCACCATGACAGCCCATACGCTGGGCGGGAATTACAAGCTGGGCTCGGTGCGGTTGAACAGCCGTGCGGTCTATACCAACACGCCGCCGAACGGTGCCTTTCGCGCCTGCAACGGGGTTTACAACACCTTCTTTCTGGAACGGCATACCGACAACATTGCCCGCGCCATCGGGATGCATCCGCTGGAACTGCGCCGCCGCGCGGTGCTGGGGGATGGCGACATTGGCGCAACGGGGCAGGTGTTTCAGGGCGAAGTGCTGCGCCCGATGCTGGATCGGATGGCCGCCTTTCGGGATCGAACGCCGGACCAGCGGGGCAGGGCGGATGGCCGCCTTTACGGGCGTGCCACAACGGTCGGGACATGGTTCATCTTCGTTGGCCCGTCTTCGGCAACGGTCAACCTGAACGCCGATGGCAGTGCGACGTTGGTGACCTCGGGGGTTGAGATTGGATCGGGCACGATGGTGCAAGCCCTGCCGCAGATCGTGGCTGCGACACTGGGCCTGTCACCGGATGAGGTGATCGTGAAAGCCGCCGATACCGACGCCGCCGGGCGTGACCTTGGCGTGGGTGGCGGGCGGGCCACCGTGTCCATTGGTGCGGCCAGCAAGATGGCGGCGGAACGGGTGCGCGACCAAATCTTGGACATTGCTGCCGAGATGTTGCAGGCCCAACCCCAAGACCTGATCCTGACCAAGGGCCGCGTCGAAATCGCGGACCGTCCCGGCACTGGCATGGCGATCACCACCGCCATCGCGCGGGCCGAGGCGCTTTATGGCCCTGTCTCTGGCAATGGCAACTTCACTGCTCCGGGTGTGGCCGCCTTGCCGGGATGCGCAGCGGGCCATTTCATTGAGGCTATCGATATCCCTGTCTTTGCCGTCCACGACTGCGAAGTGGCCGTAGACCCCGACACTGGCCATGTCGAGGTGCTGAGTTACAAGGTGGTGCAGGATGTCGGCCTTGCGCTGAACCCCCGCGCGATCCACAGCCAGATTCAGGGCGGCGTCGTGCAGGGCTTGGGCTACGCGCTGCATGAAAAGATCACAGTCGGCCCGGATGGGGCGCTGCAACAACCGGGGTTTGAGCAGTACCTCGTGCCTTTGGCGGGCGATGTGGTGCCGGTCGATATTGACCTTTACGAAGGTGCCCCGTCCATCGGTCCTTTGGGCACCAAAGGTGCGGGCGAAGTGCCGATCCTGAACGTCGGTGCCACGGTCGCCTGCGCCGTGTCCCGCGCCATCGGGCGCGATGTCAGCGCATTGCCCCTGACACCGCCCACCGTGCTGGCGTTGATCCATCAGCGGACAGGTCGGATGGATCACGCGCATATCGCGGCCCAGTGGGCGGAAAACCTGCTGGGGGCAGAGTTGCCGCCCCGCAGCCCTGCGAAAAGTCGGCCAACAGACTGAGGGAACGGTTAGCCTGCCCTTCGAACTCTGGACGTTTGAACTGTGGGCTGTGGCTTTTGGGTCAGGACTTGTTCTCGGGTCATCGCCAGAACATGACAGTTGCGGCGAGAGGTCGACGCGTGCGTTGATGCGTCCAAGAGACGGTCAAGGCGCCACGTTTCATCGGCACGGTGCGTGACCTCAGCGGGCAAAAGCGGATCGAGGCGGCACTGCGGGATCAGTGGCGGTTATACAATGCCATCACTGCCGATGCGAGACTTGCTCTGTTCACCATGGACGACCGGCAGCAATGCGTTTTCACGAATTCCGTACTGACGGTGCCAGTCTTTACGCCGCGGCAAGCCAGTTCAGACACTCCGTCCGCGGTGACCGCCATCAGGACGTAACCGCGCCTGCTATGTC
>CALRPK020000410.1:0-3283 GCA_943370015.1 Paracoccus haematequi | reverse complement strand
GGGATCGGCGCAAAAGCTTTTCAGCCGCACCTCACCCTGCACGCCGAAAGACCCGGCGATGGCGCCGACGCAGATGCGGTCAGAATGGGCCATGATCTGCTCCGTAAGGGAAGGGAACGGGATGGAGAAAGCCCCCGCACGCGAATGCGGGGGCCTTTGATCTTATGCCTCGGCGGGTGCTGCGGCGCGGGCGGCTTTCTTGGCGGCACGCTCAGCCATTTGCTTGCCCGGCACGGCGGCCTTGGGGTTGGCGCGGACGGTCTTGGCGATCACGCCAGCCGATTCCAGGAAACGCGCGACGCGGTCGGTCGGCTGAGCGCCCTTGGCAAGCCATTCCTTGATGCGCTCAACGTCCATTTTGATGCGGTTTTCGTTGTCTTTCGCCAGCATCGGGTCATAGGTGCCGACCTTTTCCAGGAAGCGGCCATCGCGCGGCATGCGCGAGTCAGCCACAACGATGGAATAGTGCGGGCGCTTCTTGGAACCACCACGGGCGAGACGGATTTTGGTAGCCATGTGAATTACTCCTTTACGATGGCGTAGGACGGGCATGCGCGCCCGGTCATGGATGGAACTGTCATTTCTGCAGTTTCTCGTGATGCCTGATCACTTCACCGATGATGAAGGTCAGGAATTTCTTGGCGAATTCGGGATCAAGGTCGGCTTCCTCGGCCAACCGTTCCAGCCGTTCGATCTGCCGCGCTTCGCGCGAAGGGTCGCTGGGCGGCAGGTCATGCTCTGCCTTCAGCCGCCCCACGGCCTGCGTGTGCTTGAAGCGTTCGGCCAGCGTATAGACAAGGATCGCGTCCAGCCGATCAATCGACTGGCGATGTTCCTTCAGGATCTCGGCGGCGCGGGCGGCGGCGTCGGTCATAGCGGCACTCCGGTGTGACGGTAGATGTGCAGGGTCGGATCGCCATAGGCGGCTTCGGCTGCGGGATCACGCACCGCGCCCAGACGGGTAGCAAGCCGGGCAGAGGCATGGTTGCCTTCAGCGATGTAGCTGACAAAGCCCCCCGCACCGAACAATGCGACGGCATGGGGAAGGACGGCACGCGCGGCCTCGGACGCATAGCCCTTGCCCTCGGCGGCTTCGGTCAGAATCCAGCCAATCTCAGGCTCCGGGTCGCCCTTTTGCTGCCAAAGGTATAGCCAACCCAAGGCCGCATCTTCGCCCTTGGCGGTGATGGTCCACATGCCAAATCCGCGCAGCAGCCAACCGGCAGTGGCTTCGCAGAAATCGGCCCAAGCGCCAGCCTCGTCAAAAGGCCCGTCGATATGTGCCGCGCGGTCCGAGGTGAAAACCTCAAGATAGGCGGGCCAATCCGCCAAGACCGGCGCGCGCAGGGTCAGGCGGTCGGTGGTGAAGACCGGGACATTGGCGCAGATGGCGCGGCGCAGGGTGTCAGCTCCGGTCATGCCAGCGCCCCCTGCCCCGGATGCCGCCAGATGCCATAGGGGTGCGGGCCGTCGTCCTTGCCATTGCTTTCGAACTTCGCGCCAAGGCGTTCGGCGACAGCGATGGAGCGCGGGTTTTCAAAGGCGATGAAGGAAATCACCGGCCCCATACCCCAGACATTATAGGCATGGGCGCGAACCGCCCTTGCCGCCTCTGTCGCATAGCCCTGCCCTTCAAAGCCGTCGAACAAGTGCCAGCCAAGCTCCGGTTCCGGCCAGCCGTCATGCAGGGAAACCCCGACGCGCCCGACAAAATCCCCGTCGCGCGTGTCCACGGACCAATAACCGTATCCCCGCAGCGCCCAATGGCCAATCACCGCCAAGAACCCGCGCCACGCCTCAAACCGCTCGCGTTTGCCGCCGATAAAGGCGGTGCGCTCGGATTGGCCAAACGCCACCAGCGTCTCAAGATCGCTCTCGCGCGGCGGGCGGAGGGTCAGGCGGTCCGTGGTCAGGGTGGGGATGGTGACTGCGAAGGTCATGCCAGCCCCCGCAGGTCATGCACGATCACCACATCGCCGGGGTCAATCCCCGGACGGGTGGCGTCAATCCGCCCGCCCAACCGCAAGCCCAAGGCGACAGAGCGTGTGTTGCCCGGATCGATGATGTTCGTGATCTCATCCCAGCCAAACCGCGCGCGGACCCATGCCATCACGGCGCGCGCAGCCTCAAAGGCAATCCCGCGCCCTTCGGCCTGCGGGACAACCATCCAACCGAGTTCCGGTTCGGGGTATTCCACAGCATGGAACACACCCACTTCGCCCAGATATGCACCCGAGGCGCGATCCTCGACGCCAAAGGGTCCGTAGCCCTTAAGTGGCCACAGCGCGACATCTGATGCCCATATCCGCCATGCGGCGGGCGTGTCACGCGGTCCACCCTCCCACACCGACCGATCCGACGCATGGAATGCCGCATGATGGCCGAAATCGGCCAGCACGGGCATCCGCAGCGTCAGCCGCTCGGTGATGAGGGTGGGCGCGAGGCTCATTTCTTCCGCATCAGCCCCGACAGGCCCGAAGGCAGCGTCATCCCGCGCGGCATGCCGCCAAGACCCGGCATCCCGCCAAGCCCTTGCTTCATGCCCTTTGCGGCCTCTTCCAACTGTTCGGGCGTCATCTTGGACGGGTCGGGCAGACCGCCCTTGCCCATCATCTGCTTGAGGGCTTGCTTCATCATGCCGCCCTTGCCCATCTTCTTCATCATCTCGGCCATCTGCTTGTGCTGTTTCAGCAGACGGTTCAGATCAGATACGTCCATCCCGGCCCCCGCAGCGATCCGCTTCTTGCGGGAGGCTTGCAGCATGTCCGGGTTGGCGCGTTCCTTCTTGGTCATCGACTGGATCAGCGCGATCTGTCGGCGCAGCATCTTGTCGTCGATGCCAGCCTCTTTGGCCTTTTTCGCCATGCCGCCCATGCCGGGCAGCATCCCCATCAGGCCCGACATGCCGCCCATCTTGATCATCTGCTCAAGCTGCATGCGCAGGTCGTTCATGTTGAACAGACCCTTGGCAAAGCGCTTGGCCATGCGTTCGGCTTGCTCAGCCTCGAACGTTTCTTGCGCCTTTTCGACCAGCGCGACGATGTCGCCCATGCCAAGGATGCGTCCCGCCACACGCTCGGCCTCAAAGGTCTCAAGCGCGTCCATCTTTTCGCCAAGACCGACAAAGCGGATCGGCTTGCCGGTAATCGCGCGCATCGACAGCGCCGCACCGCCGCGCCCGTCGCCATCCATCCGTGTCAGCACAACGCCTGAGATACCGACCTTGCCGTCAAATTCCGCGGCGACATTCACCGCATCCTGCCCGGTCAGACCATCGACCACC
>CALRPK020000409.1:0-3295 GCA_943370015.1 Paracoccus haematequi | reverse complement strand
ATCCACGTCAGCGCGTCGTCGCGGTCTTGGCGGCTGGCAAAGGGGGCGGGGGCGTCGATGGCGGCCATCAGCGTCAGGCAGGGGGCCAGCCGCACGGGGGCCACGGCGGCGGTCAGCGGATGATCGGCGCCCAAAAGTGCGGCCACCTGCGGCGCGGGCACGGTGACCACCACGCGGGCGGTGTGCAGGACGCTGTCGCCCGCGTGCAGCGCCCAACCGTCGCCGTCGCGGGTGATCCGCGTGACCTGCACGCCTTGGCGGATGTCCAGCCCCGCCCCCAGCGCCTTGGCGATGGCCGACATGCCGGGGGTGCCCACGCTGCGGGGGCGGCCAGTGGCATCGGGCCAATCGGCCAGCGCCCCGGCGCGGTGCATCGCCGCCAGCACGGCGGCGAACCCGGCATCTTGGGCGGTGACATATTGCGCGCCGTGGTCGAATTGCATGTCGCCCGCGCGGCGTGTGGCCACCCGCCCGCCGATGCCGCGCCCCTTGTCCAGCACGACGGGGGAGAGGCCCGCATCCGCCAGACGCCGCGCGCAGGCCAGACCGGCGATGCCGGAGCCGATGATGGTGACGGGGATCATGCCAGACCTGCCTGTTCCAGAATGCGCGGGATGTTCTGCTTGACCTTGAAGAACCCCGCCGTCGCATGGGGCCAGATCACGGCATCCCAATCGCGCTGCCATTCGCAGAGGGTGACGCCTTGTTTGGCCAAGGATGGCGCAGCCTGATCCAGCCAATCGCGCAACGGACCGCGTGTGACAAAGGGCGTGACGATCTGCGTGGCCCCGGCGCGGGTGGCCCATTTCGCCAAGTCGGCGGGGTCTTTGGCCTGTATCGCCTCTGCCGTCACGCCTGCCCGCGTGGCGGCATCGGCCAAGGCGCCCGCCTCAAACCCTGTGACCAGATCGGACACCGGCAGGGGGGAGCGCAGGTGGCTTGCCGCCAGTGTCGCCGCCGTGCGGATGTCGAGGGCGGCGAGATCGAAATCCTCAAACCGGCAATCCTCATCCGTGATCAGCAGGGCGGTGGGGCGGCCTGCCAGCGGCGGTGCAAAGGCGCGCAGGGGTTGCACTGTGGGCAGGCCGTCCGGTTCGGTCGCCTCAAGTCCCGCTGTCACCTCGGCCAGGTCGGACGGGCGGGGGGTGAAGCGTCCGGCGGTGAAGGTGGCGATGTTCTGCGCCTCGGCCGGATAGGGTTTGCCGCGTGTGTGCAGCCCGGCCACCCAACGCCAGCCCAGCGTGTTGGACGCGGCGTCGCCATCCAGCAGATGGCGGTAAAAGAAATCCGCCCCCAACCGCCACGGCAGGCCAAGCGTGAAGATCCAGATCGAGGCGAACCACATCCGCGCGTGATTGTGCAGATAGCCGGTCTCCACCAGCTCCGTCGCCCAAGCGTCAAAGCAATCAAGCCCCGTCTGCCCATTCATCGCGCGGTCCAGATCGCGGCGCAGGCGGCGGTCGCGGTCCAGCGCGTGCAGGTCAGATTCCAGCCCGTCGCGGTAGCTGTCCCAGACCTGCGGGCGGCGTTCCAGCCAGCCTTTGAAATAGCCGCGCCAGATCACCTCTTGCACGAACTTTTCCGCCTCGGCGGGGCCATGGGCGGCAAGGGCGGCGGCGACGGCATCCTGTTCCAGCACCAGCCTGCGCCGGATATAGGGCGACAGCACCGACACCGCCTTATGCGCGCCGGGGCCGTGGTCGGTGTTGCGGCCATTGGCATAGCGGCGGCCCATGCGGGGGGTGAAATCGGCCAAAAGCGCATCGCCCTTGGCGCGGGTGGGGGTCCAGTCGGTCATCGCATCCATCTTCCGTTGCGGGTGGATACCTGAGGCAGTCCGCCCGAAATTCAACGCGGCAGAATGGACAGATCGCGAAAGCGGCGGCGGCGGTGTGATCCGCCGCCACGGCCCTGACGCCACTGGCAGAGGTCAGGACTTTTTCTTGTCGCCGTTGGCGGCTTGGATCGCTTTGGCAAAGGGATCGCTGGCCTTGGTCAGATCCAGTTTCTTCGCCTGTTTGGGCTTTTTCACTTCACGGTTGCTGTGGCTTTTGCCTTTGGCCAAGGGGTATTCCTTTCGCCCGCTGGGGGCTGATGGGGTGTGCCCGCCGGGATCAGGCGGGGTCGGGCCGTGTGGAAAGCAAAGGATCGCCGGTGCCAGAGCGCATCGCGCATCCAAGGCCCGCCATTGCTGCAACGGTCAGGCCACGGCTGACATATAGTCCCGATGCCGCCAGAATACGAGGGCGCTATGGGGCGCGCTACTTGATCGCGATGTAGCTGGCGGCGTCCAATTGGGCGCAGCGGATGGCGACCTTGACCGACAGGGCATCCGCCACCTGATCGCGCAGCAAAAGGCACAGGGCGCGCAGTTTTTCTGGGGTGCGGTCGGGTTTGGGCAGAATGCTGATTTCCACATTGACGGGCGGTTGATCCGGCAAGGACCGCACCGAAAGGGCTGCAAACTGGCAGGCCCCCGGCGCGACCTCCAACCAGTCACAGATCAGCGCCCGCGCCTGTGCCATCACCCCGTCCAGCACCGCATCCTTGTCCCGCATCACGGCGTGGTCGATGAAGAATTTCACATTCGCCATGGCGGCTCACCCCCGCACCAAGGCTTCGGCCATCAGGCGGGCGTGGTCGGGATGGGGCGTCAGGCGACCGGCCTCAATCTCAAGCGCGATTTCGACGACGCGGGCGTTGACGGGGGCGGCTTGGCCATGGGCGCGCAGGGTGTCGACGACCCAGCCGTTGACCTCTTGCACCTCGGCCCGCCGGCCTTTGCGCCAGTCTTGCAGGGAGGTGGTCAACGTATCCTCGCGCGAGAAGGTCTTCAGAACCTCGGCGAAAATCTCATCGACGTAGCGTTCGGGATCGTTGCTCATGCTGGGGGGCATGCCGATGATCGGCATCACCGTCGCGCCATCGGCCAAGGCGGCGCGCATCGCCTCATATCCCGCCTCCCGCATGACCTCGAGCATGCCGGGGGCGCGGGCGGCGTCATTCAGCGCCGTGTCGATGATGGCCGAGGGGATCAGTTCGGCGGCATTGACCACCAGCTTCATCCATTTGGCCGAGCGGATGTCGGCGACCACCTCAACCCGTCCCGAATGGCGCATGATGTCGGCCACGGCTTCGACGCGGTGCTGCTGGGCAGGGTCCAGCGCGCCAAGGGCGAACCAGCTTTCGTCATGGTCGTTCTGGCGGTTGGTGACGCCGGGAACCCACATGTTCGACGCAATCTCGATCACCGCGCCGATGGTGCGGTGACGCCCGACGACAGTGGCGATCTCCT
>CALRPK020000408.1:0-3297 GCA_943370015.1 Paracoccus haematequi | reverse complement strand
AAGATCGACATTTTATACCGTTTTTTCAGTTGGTTAATCAAAGAAAAGTCGGCAAACTCCACTCTGCCTCTGATGACCTTTCATATCAAAATGCGAACTTTTTTACCCTGCCCTATTGACGAAGCGCGGTATTTCCATCCATATGGCTGTATTGAATACAGCGGTTGGAACGGCTTTTTGTCGCAAAGAATTTCCGCCCAGAGCGGACGTGTGGTGCGAGTGGTGTCAGTGCGTAACGAGTATTGTATGTGTGAGTGACCGGAGTTTTATTCCGGAAAAGCGCCCGCCGGACATTTTCCGGCGGGCGTTTTTGTTTTCTTTCGAGCCTCCGTCTGGGAACGCAGTACGCTGGTCAAGCGCTGTCCCGCGACAAGCAGGAGCGATGCGATGACCAATGACCCAATTGCCGAGGGCAACGATCCGGCGCTGATGGCGCGTGTGCTGGCAGCGCTTCAGGATGACGCCTTGGCCGACCTGTCGGTGGAATTTGTCGAAGGCACATTGGTGCTGCGCGGCAAGGCCGGATCGGCGGAAGTGCGCGACGCGGCCACCCAAACCGCCCGCGCGGCAGCCGGGGATGCACCGGTTGAAAACCGGATGCGCGTGGGTTGAGGCGCAGGTGCAGAAAAATCGGCGGGTGTTGGCGCTAACAGATTTGCCACCGGCGGCTGCATTTCATAAGGGCTTGATTGGCCCGCCACTCCGCTTTGACAAAGGAAAGACATCCGATGCGCGCGACGAAGACCGTCCAGAAAATCCTGAGCCAGTATGAAGGCGAAACCCCCGGCGTGAAGGCGAACCTCTGCCGCATGCTGATGGAGGGAAAGCTGGGCGGCACGGGCAAGATGATCATCCTGCCCGTGGATCAGGGCTTTGAGCATGGTCCGGCCCGCAGCTTTGCGCCCAATCCGGCGGGCTATGATCCGCATTACCATTACCAACTCGCCATCGACGCAGGGCTGACGGCCTATGCCGCGCCGCTGGCGAACCTTGAGGCCGGGGCGGATACCTTTGCCGGGCAAATTCCGACCGTCCTGAAGATGAACCATGCCAACAGCCTGATGTCCGCCACATCGGGCAAGAATCAGGCCGTGGTGGCAAGCGTGCAGGACGCGCTGCGTTTGGGCTGTTCGGCCATCGGCTTTACCATTTATCCGGGGTCGGATCTGGCCTTGGACATGTATGAAGAGATCAAGGAATTGCGGGCCGAGGCTGCGGCCTGCGGCATCGCCACCGTGATCTGGTCCTATCCGCGCGGCGAGGCGCTGACCAAGGATGGCGAGACGGCCTTTGACGTCACCGCTTATGCCGCGCATATCGCCACGATGCTGGGCGCGCATATCATCAAGGTGAAGCTGCCCACCGACCATCTGGAACAGGATGAGGCAAAGAAGGTCTATCTCAAGCAAGGCATCGACGGGTCCACCATGGCTGTCCGCGTGCGCCATATCGTGCAGTCCTGCTTTGCCGGGCGGCGGCTGGTCGTGTTCTCGGGCGGGGCGGCCAAGGGTGAGGATGCGGTGTTCGACGATGCCCGCGCCATCCTTGCCGGGGGTGGCAACGGGTCGATCATCGGGCGCAACAGCTTTCAGCGCCCGCGGGATGAGGCATTGGTGCTGCTGCAAAAACTGGTCGATATCTACAAGGGCAAGGCCTGAGAGCTTTACAGGCAGTCCGTTCAGCGGGCAGATTTCGGGGGCGGGCCGCAGGGCCTGCCCCCGATTGGTTTTGAAAGGTATTCTTGATGTCTTTGCGATTTGCGCTTTTGGCTGTGGCCGCCCTGACCGCCTGCACCCAGAGCAATGAGACAGGCTCGGACGGGTTTATCGAGGGCGCGGTTGTGCTGCCCCCGGTGTTTGAGAAACCCGAAGGCTATCCCTACCCGCTGGGCGATCTGTCCGGCACCATTGGCGGCACGGCTTACACCCTGAAATCCTATGACTATTCCGTGGGCGCGATTGATCCCGCCGTCTGGGTGATGGAGATGGACGAAGGCTGGCGGATGCGGGCGACCTTTGAAAACGCGACGGACCCCGAGGCTGACGGACCAGAGGTAACCTTCAAGGCCAAACCGCCCGCCGCGCTGGCCAAAGGCATGCGTTTCCCCGCAGCGGTGGAACTGGTTCAATCGGCTGGGGATGATGAAACCGTCCTCTTGACCAGTGTCGACCCGGCAGAGGTGGTGATCACCGGCTTCACCGAAGGCGGCAGCGGCGAATATGACCGCATCACCGCCACGTTGACCGGCACGCTCTGCGACCCGGCGGGCAGCGCCTGTGTGCCCATGGCGCTGCGCTTTGAAACCGGGGTCTACCAGAACGACTGGTGAGAATTGTCACGCGCAAGCCACGGATGGGGCGCGATTTTCCGCTCCCATCCGTTTTTGGGGATTCACAGCGCGAATCGCCTGTGGCATAGTCTGCAAGCGCCCCCGTCAGAGGGGTTTTGAGCAGAACGGTCCGCCCATGAACACCTCTTCATCGCGCCCTTCGGTTGGTGCGATCGTCTATTATCTGCTGTCGGTGACGCTGGGGTTGTATTTCACCTTTGCCGCCGTGCAGGGCGACTATGGGGTGTTCCGTCAGGTCGAAATCGCGGCTGAGACCGAGGTTCTGCAAGCCGAAAAGGCGCGACTGGAGGCGGACCTCGCCGCGATCCAGAACCGCACCACGCGGCTGTCGGATGCCTATCTGGACCTTGATCTGCTTGACGAACAGGCACGCAGCGTTCTTGGCTATGTCCGCGCCGATGAGGTTGCCATCCGCTAAGCGGCGGGTCTTGCACCACTTAACCAAGGGTTTCGTTCTGTGCATGGCAGCCATGCGCCGACGCGCTTTGGCGCGCGCGAATTTCCTTTGACCCAAGTTTTCCCGATGCTGTATGGGTAGTTTAACGTTGAACTATCCATGCAAGCGAGGGGAGGTCGCCATCATGGCTGCAAAAAAGCCCGCCGAAAGACCGAACGTCTCTAAGGACGAATTGCTGAAATACTACCGCGACATGCTGCTGATCCGGCGGTTCGAGGAAAAGGCCGGCCAGCTTTATGGCATGGGCCTGATCGGCGGGTTCTGCCACCTCTATATCGGGCAGGAAGCCGTGGTCGTCGGTCTGGAAGCCGCCGCCAAGGAAGGCGACAAGCGCATCACCAGCTATCGTGACCACGGCCACATGCTGGCCTGCGGCATGGATTCGCGCGGCGTGATGGCCGAATTGACGGGCCGCATTGGGGGCTACTCCAAGGGCAAGGGCGGCTCGATGCATATGTTCTCGAAAGAGCGCCACTTCTACGGCGGTCAC
>CALRPK020000407.1:0-3299 GCA_943370015.1 Paracoccus haematequi | reverse complement strand
CTGGCGGCAAGATGCTGCTGGTGGGGCCATCCGGCGCTGGCAAGACGCATCTGGCGCGGATGTGGGCAGCAGAGTCGGGGGCTGCGGTGATCGCCGGGGCAGACCTTGCCGATGCCGATCTGCCCGCGCTGTCCGCGCATGGGGCGGTGGCGGTCGAGGATGCCCAGACGGTCGCAGGCCAGCCGGGACATGAGGCCGCGTTCTTTCACCTGCACAATCTGGTGACACAGGCCGGGCATCTGCTGGTCACGGCGGCTGAGCCCCCCCGCGACTGGGGGCTGACCCTGCCTGACCTTGCCAGCCGCTTGCAGGCCGCCCCCCTGACTCGGCTGGACCCGCCCGATGATGCGCTGCTGTCTGCGGTGCTGATCAAGCTGTTCTCGGATCGTCAGATTGCCGTGCCACCGGCCTTGATCCCCTATCTCGTGCAGCGGATGGAGCGTTCCATCGCCGCCGCGCGCGGGCTGGTGGCGGCGCTCGATGCGCGCTCCTTGGCCTTGGGCAAGCCCATCACCCGTCAGATGGCGGCAGAGATGCTGGACGCTGGTGACCGGGCGTGATGAAGTGATACGCAACTGTCACATGTTGCAGATATCGCCCCTCAGATGACCCAAGCCGATTTCCTGAAAGCCGCCTTCCCCGTCCCTGTCACCATTCCCGCAGGGGAGCGGACCGGGCCGCGTCGGTTTTTCAATCGGGAAATGTCTTGGCTGGCCTTCAACTGGCGTGTGCTGGAAGAGGCGTCCAATCCTGCCGTGCCCTTGCTGGAGCGGCTGCGGTTCCTGTCGATCTCTGCGACCAACCTTGACGAATTCTACACCGTCCGGGTTGCCGGGTTGCGTGCGCTGGCCCGCAATGGCAATGGCACCCTGTCCGAGGATGGCCGCACCCCGGCGGATCAATTGGTGCTGATCCACGCCGATGCGCGCCGCCTGATGCAGACCCAGCAATCGGTGTTCAACAAGCTGCGCCGCGAGATGGAGGGTCAGGGCATCACCCTGCTGACCCGATCCAAGCTGACGATGCGCGATCTGAAGCATCTGGAACAGCACTTCGTGAACAAGGTGTTCCCGGTGCTGTCGCCTTTGGCGATTGATCCGGCGCACCCCTTCCCCTTCATTCCCAACACCGGCTTTTCGCTGGCGCTGGAGCTGGAGCGGGAATCCGATCACCGGACGCTCAAGGCCCTGCTGCCCATCCCGCAACAAATCGCCCGCTTCGTGGCCCTGCCCGGCAAACCCGGCGAGCATCGCTTTCTGCCGCTGGAAGAGCTTCTGCTCCTTCACCTCGATATGCTGTTTCCCGGCTATACCGACCGGGGCCACTGCATTTTTCGCGTGCTGCGCGACAGTGATCTTGAGGTCGAGGATGAGGCCGAAGATCTGGTGCGCGAGTTTGAGACGGCGTTGAAGCGCCGCCGCCGGGGCGATGTGATCCGCCTGAAGCTCTCGGCCGGGGCGCTGCCTGATCTGCGTGCGCTGATCATGGACGAACTGGCCGTGACCGAGGATATGGTGGTCGAGGTGCGGGGGCTCTTGGGTGTTGCCGACCTGAAGGAACTGGTGCTGTCGTCGCGGCCTGATCTGCTGTGGCCCGTCTTTACCCCACGCGTGCCGGAACGGGTGCAGGATCATGACGGCGATCTCTTCGCCGCGATCCAGCAAAAGGACATCCTGCTGCACCACCCCTATGAGACCTTCGATCTGGTGATCCGCTTTCTGGAACAGGCGGCGCGTGATCCCAATGTGCTGGCGATCAAGCAGACGCTCTACCGCACCTCATGGGACAGTCCGATTGTCAGCGCGCTTTGTGAGGCCGCTGAGGCCGGGAAATCCGTGACCGCCTTGGTCGAGTTGAAAGCCCGCTTTGATGAGGCCGCGAACATCCGCCAGTCCCGCCGCCTGGAACGCGCGGGGGCACAGGTGGTTTACGGCTTCATGCACCTGAAAACCCATGCCAAGATCAGCACGGTCGTCCGACGCGAAGGCGACCAACTGGTCACCTATACCCATTATGGCACGGGCAATTACCACCCGATCACCGCGCGCATCTACACCGACCTGTCGTTCTTTACCTGCGACGCCGCACTGGGGCGCGATGCGACCAAGGTGTTCAACTACCTATCGGGCTATGTGCAGCCTGAGGGCCTCGAAAACCTCGCCATCTCGCCCATCACGCTCAAACCCCGCCTTTTGGAGTTGATCGCGGCAGAGGCGGCCCATGCCCGCGCCGGGCGGCCTGCGGAAATCTGGGGCAAGATGAACAGCCTGACTGACCCTGAGGTGATCGACGCGCTCTATGCCGCCTCGCGCGCCGGGGTGAAGATCAGTCTGGTGATCCGCGGCATCTGTGGCGTGCGTCCGGGGGTCAAAGGGCTGTCGGAAAACATCCGCGTCAAATCCATCGTCGGGCGCTTTCTGGAACATTCCCGCATCGTCTGTTTCGGCAATGGCCAAGACCTGCCGTCGCAACAGGCGCGGGTGTTCCTATCGTCGGCCGATTGGATGGGGCGCAACCTGACCCGGCGGGTGGAGACGCTGGTTGAGGTGAAGAACCCCACCGTGAAAGCCCAGATCGAAGGGCAGATCATGGCCGCCAATCTGGCCGATGAGGCGCAAAGCTGGGTCCTGACCCCCGATGGCCGCTATGCCCGCGAACTTGCCCCCAAGGATGGGGTGCTTTTCGCCTGCCACCGCTTTTTCATGGACAATCCGTCGCTGTCCGGACGGGGCACGGCGGGGGCCAAGGACGTGCCGCGTCTGGCCCGCTTGCAAGACGAAGGGGCTGTAGACTAACCCCTCCCTTCCCCGTTGTTCAGATATCCTCGCGGGGGCCAAGGCCCCCCGGCCTTTGGCTTAAAGTGCCGACGTGCAGAACCGTGCCAGAGTTTTCAACTACACCAATCACTTGGCGTAACGTATTCGCACGAATCCTTGACCAAGCCCGACTGCCGCGCCAGTTTCCCCGCGCAAGAAGAAGGACACTGCCATGTCTGCCGACACCATGATTTCGACCCCGGAAGAAGATTGGGGCCCGTTCGGCCGTCCGCTGTTTGATGATCCTTCGGCCCGCGCTCTCAGCCGCGTGGGTGTGGTCGATGTCGGGTCAAACTCTGTCCGTATGGTCGTGTTTGACGGCGCGGCGCGCTCTCCGGCCTATTTCTTTAACGAAAAGATCATGTGCGGTCTGGGCAAGGGCTTGGCCGAAACGGGCCGTCTGAACCCCGAAGGCCGCATCCGCGCGCTGGCCGCGCTGAAACGCTTTGCGCTGCTGGCCGAAGGCATGGATACAGGCCCGCT
>CALRPK020000406.1:0-3302 GCA_943370015.1 Paracoccus haematequi | reverse complement strand
CGGACCTCTCACGGCGGCCCGATTGGCTTAGCCCTGCCGGGTGCCCGGCGGCAAGGGGGCGGCGCGTTCCAGCGTGGCGTCCAACTCTGCCCCCAAAAGCACCACGACCATCGACACCCATAGCCAGAGCAAGACCGCAATCGGCGTGGCCATCGCGCCATAGCTCGCCCCGAAATCCGCCACCGAGGCGACATAGACGGCAAAAAGACCCGATGCGATCAGCCATCCCAGCGCCGCCAACCCGCTGGACCACGTCGGCCAGCGCCATGACGGCGGGCGACGATCCGGCCCCCAGCGATAGAGCGCCGCCAGCGCCAGCGCGACCACCAAGCCGATCAACGGCCAGCGCAGCACCACCGCCAGCACGCGCCCCAGCCCACCAAGGGCAAAAACCTCGATCACCGCAGGCAGCACCGCCAAAAGGCCGATCATCAGCGCCAATAACGCCATCAGCCCCAGCGTGAACCCCAGCGCAAGCAGGTTGAGCCGCAGAAAACTGCGCGTCTCTGCCACCCCATGCGCGATGTTCAGTCCCTCAAGGATCGCCTTGGTGCCGCCATTCGCACTCCACAGCGCCAAAAGCAGCCCGAAGACCGCTCCAATTCCAAGCCCGTCTTGCGGTTGTGCCGCCAGCCGCGCCAATTCCCCCGTCACCAACTCGGCCATGGCGGGCGGCACCATGCCCTGCAGGGCAGCGGAATGATCTGCCAGCTTTGACGGGTCCAGCAGCAGACCATAGATCGCGACAAAGGCCCCGATGGCCGGAAAGACGGCAAGGATCAGGTAAAACGTCACCCCCGCTGCCACCAACAGCAACCGATCCTCAGCCAGAGACCGCCACATCGCCTTGGCAAATTCCGTGACAGTCATGCGCAGCCCCCGCCTTTTGACGCAAAGGCAACGGCGGCGCGGGGTGGGGGTTCCGGTTCACCACATGAGGCACCGGACTTTCCCGACCGGAGCGGGGGGGTTCACACCCCCCGCACCCCCCGTGGGATATTTGAACAACGGGGAAGGGCAGGATTACAGGGATCTGGTGATACGTGCCGCCAGCCGCAGGGCGTGGCTTGCATCTTGCGCCACGGCGGGCAGCACCGGATCATAAGCGGCGCGGATCACACCTGCGATCTCAGGCCGCAGGATCACAGTGCCATCGGGCAACTGCGCCAAAGGGGCGGCATCCATAAAGGCCGTGTCGGACCACAACAGGATCGTCTGCACCGCCTGAGACAGCGCCAGCGTTTCGGCCGGGACCGCGGACAGATGGTCATCCATCCGCAAGAACACAAAGGCCGCGCGGATCGCGCCCGCGGGGTCAAAGCGGAAAATGCGGGGTTGGTTCGCCTCCGCCGCCGTCAGCCGATCACACATCGGCCCAAGGTCCGGCACCAGCCGGTCCAGCCCCGGCACCTGCGGCAGTTCCGCCCAGTCCCGGCAGAAAAACACCATCAGGTTTGCACCCAGTTCCGGGTCCGTTTCGGCCATGCGGTGATTGGCCAGCGTCACCACCGCCTCAATCGCGCCCTTCAGCACCGACAGGGTGGCATCTTCGACCCCGAAAACCACCGGCACGATGGGACGCCCCCAGCGCGCGCACAGATAGCTGCCATCCCCGCGCGTGAACAGCGCCCGCACCTGATCTGGTTCCATCACCGTCTCCACCCGAACGTCCCGGCGGCTGATACACCCGCCGCGGCAAACCCTCAATCACCCCTTCCCCTCTCCTTTGCCCAAATATCCTGCGGGGGTGAGCCGCCTTGGCGGCGAGGGGGATGCACAAGCCCCCTGCTTTCCCCGCCAGCCCCACAGCGCAGCGCAAGCAGAGAAAAGCCTTGATTTTTCGCAGAAAAATCGTGGCTAAGGGCAGAGATTACCCCTCGAACAGATCACCCTGCGGGGGAATGCGCGGATCGGGCAGGCGTGGCGCCTCCAGCCCCAGATGTCGCCAGGCTTTGGCCGCCAGCATCCGTCCGCGCGGGGTGCGCTGGATCAGGCCCTGTTGCAAGAGGTAGGGCTCGATCACCTCTTCAATCGCGTCCCGCGCCTCGGAAAGCGCGGCGGCGATGGTCTCCACCCCCACCGGCCCGCCACCGTAGTTTTCCGCCAAGAGCGACAGATAGCGCCGGTCCGCGCCGTCCAACCCCAGATGATCAACCCCCAACCGGGTCAAAGCCGAATCCGCAATCGCCTTGGTCAACCGGCCATCGCCTTCGACCAGCGCAAAATCCACGACACGGCGCAACAAGCGCCCCGCCACCCGCGGTGTCCCCCGCGCGCGGCGCGCGATTTCATAGGTGCCGTCGGGGTCCGACGGGATGCCCATCAGCCGCGCCCCGCGCGTCACGATCAGGTCAAGCTCCTGATCGGTGTAGAATTGCAGCCGCGTCGGGATGCCAAACCGATCCCGCAGCGGCGTGGTCAACAGCCCCAGCCGCGTCGTCGCCCCCACCAGCGTAAAGGGTTGCAGGTCAATCCGCACGGTCCGCGCCGCAGGCCCTTCGCCGATGACCAGATCGAGGGCGAAATCCTCCAGCGCCGGATAAAGCACCTCTTCGACCACGGCGGACAGACGGTGAATCTCGTCGATGAACAGCACATCGCGCGGTTCCAGATTGGTCAGGATCGCCGCCAGATCGCCCGGCTTGGCCAAAACGGGGCCAGAGGTCATGCGGAACCCAACGCCCAATTCCCGCGCCATGATCTGTGCCAGCGTGGTTTTCCCCAGACCGGGTGGCCCGTGGAACAGGGTGTGGTCCATCGCCTCGCCGCGCATCTTGGCGCTTTCGATGAAAACGCGCAGGTTGGCGCGGGCTTCGGCTTGACCGACAAAATCCTCAAGCGTTTGCGGGCGCAGGGCGCGGTCGGCATCTTCGGGCAGCCGGTCAGGGCGCAGGGTGGGGTCGCTTTCCATGCCTTACGCCTTCGGTGCCAGCAGCTTCAGCGCGGCGCGGATCAGCGTGGCCGTATCAGAATCGGGCTGGTCCCCCATCACCTGCGCCACCGCCTGTGCCGCATCCGATGGCCCGTAGCCCAGATTAGCCAGCGCCGACAGCGCATCGGCAGAGGCCGAAGCGCGGTTTTGCGCAGGCGACGGGGCCGCTTTGCCGGGTTTCTTTGGCGCAGGCGCGGGTGTGGCGGGTTCGATCACCACATCCTCGGTGCTCGCCACCCCGGCCAAGGATGCCCCCATCGCCATGATCGCCGGGGCTTTGGATTTCAGTTCCAAAATCACCCGCTGCGCCAGTTTCGGCCCCACCCCCGGCGCGGATTGGATCGCGCGGGCATCGCCCAGCGTGATCGCC
>CALRPK020000405.1:0-3307 GCA_943370015.1 Paracoccus haematequi | reverse complement strand
AAGACCCGACCGACAATCAGGACGAGGCGCAGGAAGATCAGGATAACCCCGACAGCCAAGGGGAAGAACAGCAGCAGGAAGAGGATGCCGACGCCTCGCCTGAGCGGTCACAGGAAGAACAGCAAGACCAGTCGCAAGCGCAAGTCACGATGGAAGACAGCGCGGATATGGAACAGGGCGATGAGGCGGAACTGCCCGAAGGCGAGGCCCCGCTGGAACCACCGCCGCCCGCGCCCTATTCCGACGCGGACCCGAATTACACCGTCTATACCACGGATTTCGATGAGGAAATCCGGGCCGAGGATCTGGCCGAACCTGCCGAATTGGAACGGCTGCGCGCCTATCTGGATCAGCAGTTGGAACCGCTGAAAGGGGCCGTCAGCCGTCTGGCCAACAAGCTGCAACGCCGCTTGCAGGCGCAACAGAACCGCTCATGGCTGTTTGATCTTGAGGAAGGCACGCTGGACGCCGGACGTCTGGCACGAGTGGTGGCGAACCCGACGACGCCCTTGTCGTTCAAACAGGAAAAAGACACCGAATTCCGCGACACTTGCGTGACGCTGCTTCTGGATAACTCCGGCTCCATGCGCGGGCGTCCGATCAGCATCGCCGCGATCTGCGCCGATGTGCTGGCGCGGACGCTCGAGCGGTGCAGCGTCAAGGTGGAAATCCTTGGCTTCACCACCCGCGCGTGGAAGGGCGGGCAAAGCCGGGAACGTTGGCTGGCCCAAGGCCGCCCGCAAGGCCCCGGTCGTCTGAATGATCTGCGCCACATCATCTACAAAGGGGCTGATGCGCCATGGCGGCGCGCGCGGCCGAACCTTGGGCTGATGATGAAAGAGGGGCTCTTGAAGGAAAACATCGACGGTGAGGCGCTGGAATGGGCCAACCGCCGCCTGATGAACCGGCCTGAGGCGCGGAAGATCCTCATGGTGATTTCGGACGGGGCGCCGGTGGATGACTCCTCGCTGTCGGTTAACCCGGCGAATTTTCTGGAAAAGCACCTGCGCGATGTGATCGCGATGGTTGAGCGGAAACGTCAGGTGGAGTTGATCGCCATCGGCATCGGCCATGACGTGACGCGCTATTACCAGCGGGCTGTGACGATCACCGATGTGGAACAACTGGCGGGCGCGATGACCGAACAACTGGCCGGGTTGTTTGAGAGTGACCCGAAGAAACGGGCACGGTCGCTGTTGCGGAAGGCGGGGTAAGGGGGCGCTCGCGCCCCCACGCCCGGTCCGGGCTCACCCCCTGAGGATATTTGAACAGAGAAGACGGGCGCAGGATGTTCCAGAGCTTTGAGACCACCGCTGATCCGACGGCTGGGCCGGGACGGCTGGCGCGGTTGCGCGATCATCTGCGGGCCGAGGGGCTGGCGGGGTTCATCGTGCCGCGCGCCGATGTGCATCAGGGCGAATATGTCGCAGCTCGGGATGAGCGGTTGGGCTGGCTGACGGGATTCACCGGCTCGGCCGGTTTTGCCGTGGTGCTGCCCGAAGTGGCGGGGGTCTTCATCGACGGGCGCTACCGGGTGCAGGTCAAGCAGCAGGTGGATGTGTCGGTGTTCACCCCGGTGCCTTGGCCCGAGGTGAAGCCGGGGGACTGGATGCGCCAGAACCTGCCCGAAGGCGTGGTGGGGTTTGACCCGTGGCTGCATACGGCGGATGAAATTGCCAAGCTGCAAGAGGCCTTGGCCGGATCAGAGGTCAAGTTGCGCGGTGTCGCCAATGCGGTGGATGCGATCTGGCCGGATCAACCTGCGGCCCCCATTGGCGCGGCCTTTCTGCATCCCTTGGAGTTTGCGGGGGATTCATCAGAGGCCAAGCGCGCGCGTCTGGCCGAAGGCTTGCGGGCTGCGGGGCAGGATGTGGCGGTGATCACGCTGCCGGACTCGCTTTGTTGGTTGCTCAATCTGCGGGGCGCGGATGTGCCGCGCAATCCGATCCTGCATGGTTTTGCGCTGTTGCGGGCGGATGCCTCGGTCGATCTGTTCGTCGATGCCGAAAAGATGCGGGATGTTGTCTTGGATGCAGGGGTGCGTCTGCACCCTGTGGCCAAGTTCGCCGCCGGTCTGCCGAAATTGGCGGGCGTGGTGCGGGTGGATAAGGCGACGGCCCCCTTGGCGGTGTCGCAGGCCATCAAAAAGGGCCGCGTGGTCTGGGGCGATGATCCCTGCCGCCTGCCCAAAGCCCGCAAGAACCCGGTTGAGGTGGAGGGGATGCGCCAAGCCCATCTGCGCGACGGGGCGGCGGTGGTAGAATTCCTTGCGTGGTTGGACGATGCCGCCCCCAAGGGCGGGTTGACCGAGATTGATGTGGTGACGGCCTTGGAAGGCTATCGCCGTGCCACCAATGCGCTGCATGACATCAGCTTTGACACCATCTGCGGGGCCGGGCCGAATGGCGCGATCATGCATTACCGCGTGACGGCGGAGTCGAACCGCGCGGTGGGGCAGAATGAATTGCTGCTGGTGGATTCGGGCGCGCAGTTCAAGGATGGCACCACCGACATCACCCGCACCGTGGCGGTCGGCGATCCGGGGGCCGAGGCGCGGGCATGCTATACCCGCGTGCTGCAAGGGATGATTGCGATCTCGCGCGTTCGTTGGCCCAAGGGCTTGGCGGGGCGCGATCTGGATGCGCTGGCGCGGTTCAACCTCTGGACGGCGGGGCAGGATTTCGACCATGGCACCGGGCATGGTGTGGGGGCGTTCCTGTCAGTGCATGAAGGGCCGCAGCGGCTGTCGCGGGTGTCTGAGGTGCCGCTGGAGCCGGGGATGATCCTGTCCAATGAGCCGGGCTATTACCGCGAGGGTGCCTTCGGCATCCGGTTGGAAAACCTGATCGTGGTGCAGGAGGCCCCCGCCCTGCCCGGCGGTGATGCCCATCGCACACAACTGGGGTTTGAGACGCTGACCTTTGTGCCGCTGGATCGCCGCCTGATCCTGACGGATCGTTTGTCGCCAGATGAGCGGGACTGGCTGAACAGCTACCATGCCGAGGTTTTGGCCAAGCTGGGGCCGCGCGTGTCGGCCTTTGCTTTGGCGTGGTTGCAGGCCGCCTGCGCGCCGCTTTAGGCGGTCTCAGGTCACGCGTTCATAGAAGGGCGCGACCAGAATGTCGAAACCGTCCTTTGGCACCGGCGTACCATCCAGCGCCGTGAAGGGGCCTGCGGTATCGTCCAGCGCATAGGCGATCCGCGCCGTGCTCTGACCTGGCAGCGTAAGCAGCAATTGCCCATCGCCCCGCACCTCTACCCAACCATCATGCGAGAGGGTGGTGCTGATCCGCCCATTGAGCGTGAA
>CALRPK020000404.1:0-3311 GCA_943370015.1 Paracoccus haematequi | reverse complement strand
CCCGTCACCCGCAGGCGGGCGACTCCCCCGGGATATTTGGGGCAACGGGGAAGGAGAGAGGTCTTTCCGGTCATGGTTGGCCCGATGTCTGCGGGGTGAGAGACTGAGCAGACGCAGAGCGAAGGGGTTGCCGCCCCGCGACCAGAGCGTGCATTGACAAGCCCGCCCGTTCGCCCACATGGTGCCCCGCTATTGTCTGGCCTGCGGGAGAGGAAATTTCATGGCAGTCGTCGTTGTGGAGTCCCCCGCCAAGGCCAAGACCATCAACAAGTATCTCGGCCCGGATTTCACCGTTCTCGCCTCTTACGGCCATGTGCGTGACCTGCCTGCCAAGGATGGTTCGGTTGATCCCGAGAATGATTTCCGCATGGAATGGGAAGTTGCGGCGGAGTCCAAAAAACATGTCCGCGCCATTGCCGAGGCGTTGAAAACCGATGACACGCTGATCCTTGCCACCGACCCTGACCGCGAGGGCGAGGCGATTTCTTGGCACCTGCAAGAGGCGCTGGCCTCCAGCATCAAGAAGGGCAAGACCGTTTCGCGCGTCACCTTCAACGCCATCACCAAAGAGGCGGTGACCAAGGCGATGCTGGAACCGCGTCAGGTGGATGTCCCGCTGGTGGATGCTTACCTTGCCCGTCGCGCGCTGGATTATCTGGTGGGGTTCACGCTGTCGCCGGTCTTGTGGCGCAAACTGCCGGGGGCGAAATCGGCAGGGCGGGTGCAGTCGGTCTGTCTGCGCCTGATCGTTGAGCGCGAGATGGAGATCGAGGCGTTTCGCGCGCAGGAATACTGGACGGTCAAGGCCATTCTGACCACCCCGCGTGGGCAGGAGTATGAGGCGACGCTGACCGTCTTGGGCGGCAAGAAGCTGCAAAAGTTTGATATTCCCACCTCGGAAGCCGCAGAAATCGCGGTGCAGGCGGTGCGGTCACGCGATTTGACCGTGCATTCGGTGGAGGCCAAGCCCGGCAGCCGCAATCCCTATCCGCCTTTCATGACCTCGACCCTGCAACAAGAGGCCAGCCGCAAATACGGCATGGGCGCCAAGGCCACGATGAGTGCGGCGCAGCGCCTGTATGAGGCGGGGCACATCACCTATATGCGGACCGACGGCATCGACATGGCGCCAGAGGCCGTGATGGCCGCACGCGATGAGATCAAGCGCCGCTTTGGCGCGGATTATGTGCCCTCAAGCCCGCGCATGTACAAGAACAAGGCCAAGAACGCGCAGGAAGCGCATGAATGCATCCGCCCCACCGACATGTCGGCCAGCCCCGAAAAGCTTCGCCTCACAGAGACGGATCAGAAAAAACTTTATGATCTGATCTGGAAACGCACCATCGCCTGTCAGATGGCCTCGGCCCGGTTGGAGAAAACGACGGTGGATGTCGCCTCTGCCGATGGGCAAGTGGCGTTGCGCGCCAATGGGCAGGTGGTGTTGTTTGACGGGTTCTTGGCGGTCTATGACGAAGGCCGCGACGAACCCCAGCCCGGTGAAGAGGATGAGGGCAAGCTGCCCGTCATCATGCAGGGTGAAGCCGCGCAAAAGCGCAAGGTTGATCCCGAACAGCATTTCACCCAACCGCCCGCCCGCTATACCGAAGCGACCTTGGTCAAGCGGATGGAGGAGTTGGGGATTGGGCGTCCGTCCACCTATGCCAGCATCATCGGCACGATTCAGGACCGCGAATATGTCCGCAAGGACAAGAACCGCCTGATCCCCGAGGATAAGGGGCGTTTGGTCACGGCGTTTCTGACCAACTACTTCCGCCGCTATGTCGATTTCGACTTCACCGCCGATCTGGAAAGCCAGCTTGACGATGTCTCGGCGGGGGAGCGGGATTACAAGGAAGTCTTGGCCCGCTTCTGGCGCGATTTCTCGGCCGCGATTGCCGAAACGGCCGATCTTCGGATCAGCGAAGTCCTCGACAAAATTGACGAATTCCTTGGCCCGCATCTCTATCCGGTGCGGGCGGATGGGTCTGACCCACGCGTCTGCCCCACCTGTGGCACCGGGCGACTGCATCTGAAAACCGCGCGGTCGGGCAGCGCCTTCATCGGCTGCGGCAATTACCCCGAATGCCGTTACACCCGTCCGATCTCGGGCGGTGAGGATGGCGCGGGTGGTCTTTCTGCCGATGGGCGCATCCTTGGCCATGATGAGGATGGCCAGCCGATCAGCCTGCGTGCTGGCCGCTTTGGACCCTATGTGCAAAAGGGTGAGGCGACGACCGAACAGCCCAAACCGCCGCGCGCCAGCCTGCCCAAGGGCTGGTCGCCCGAGTCGATCACGCTGGAACGGGCGATCCAGCTCTTGTCTTTGCCGCGTCCCATCGGGCCGCATCCCGAAACCGGCGATCTGGTGGAGGCCGGGATTGGCCGTTTTGGCCCCTATGTCAAACACGGCAGCGTTTACGCCAATATCACCGACGCCGAAGAGGTGTTCACCATCGGCATGAACCGCGCCGTCGAAGTCTTGGCGCAAAAGGCCACGCGCGGGCGGGGGGCCGCGGCCCCTGCTGGTCCGCTGAAGGTTTTGGGCGCGCATCCCGATGGCGGCGAGGTGCAGGTGATGCCCGGTCGCTATGGGCCCTATGTCAAATGGGGCAAGGTCAACGCGACCCTGCCCAAGGGCATGGAACCGGAAGAGGTGACGCTGGAACAGGCCTTGGAAATCGTGGCCGAAAAAGCCGGGAAGTCGCCGAAAGCCAAGGCCAAAGCAGCCCCGAAAGCGGCAGCCAAACCCAAGGCGGCGGCAAAGCCGAAAGCGGCGGCCAAGGCACCTGCCAAGGCAAAAGCCCCCGCAAAAGCGAAAGCGCCCGCCAAGCCGAAAGCGACCAAGGCGATTTGAACCATCGGCGGCCCTGCGGAGAGTGGGGCCTTTTTCGCGGATGACCCTGCGTATCGGCGTGATACACTCGCCGGGTTGTGTCCTTGTGGAGTGTGTGATGCGCCTGTCCGTTTTTGCCGTGGGTCTTTTGGTGACCACGGCCCCGGCTTTTGCCTTTGAACCCGGCACCTTGGGCGATGCCTACCGCGATTTCGGCTATGTTCAGGGCTGCACCGACAGTGGCGAATTGCCCGGCTGCACCATCATCGCCGGTGGGTCGCGTTTTGTGGCGACGGCAGATGGCCAGACCCCGGCACAAGTGATGGCCGCGCTGCAAGCGATGCCGCCGCTGACTTACGTCGAATTTCACGGCGATATCCTGAACGTCTACGACTCTTTCGCCGAGATTGCCGTGGGCGCGGTGGCCGAGGCGGATGCAGGGGCTGATCCCTATGCAGCGACCTTGCAAGCGATGCAG
>CALRPK020000403.1:0-3312 GCA_943370015.1 Paracoccus haematequi | reverse complement strand
GGCACGCCGCCGCTGGAAGAGGGCCCGATCCCGGTCATCCCGGTGCAGCATGGCGGCGCGATCCGCAAGAAACTGCCCGCCGGGTTGCATCTGGTCGCCACCCCCATCGGCGCCGCCCGCGACATCACGCTGCGGGCGCTGGATATCTTCGCCTCTGCCGATGTGCTGGCGGCAGAAGACACCCGCACCCTGCGCCATCTGATGGAAATCCATGGCATCGCCGTCGATGGCCGCCCGATGGTGCCCTGCCATGATCACAACGAACGCGAGGCGACGCCACGCCTGTTGCGCGCCATTGCCGAAGGCAAATCCGTGGCCTACGCGTCCGAGGCGGGCACACCGCTGGTGTCAGACCCCGGTTTCCAACTCGCCCGCGCGGCGATTGCTGATGGTTTGCCTGTGTTGGCCGCCCCCGGCCCCTCGGCGGTGCTCTGCGCGCTGACCGTGGCCGGGTTGCCCTCGGACCGCTTCCTCTTTGCAGGCTTCCCCCCGAATGCCCAAGCCGCACGGCGCAGGTTTCTGGAAGAGCTGCGCGACATCCCCGCGACACTGGTGCTTTACGAAAGCCCCAAGCGCGTTAACCAATCGCTGGAAGACATGTCGCGGGTGTTCGGCCCCCTGCGTTATGCTGCGGTGTGTCGGGAATTGACGAAGCGATTCGAAGAAGTGACGCGCGGGACTTTGGCCGATCTTGCCGCGCAATTCGCGGATCGGGATGTAAAGGGCGAAATCGTTCTGGTGGTCGACCGCGCGCCCGATGCGGTGGCCGATGCCGAAACGGTGGATGCCGCTTTGGAACGTGCGCTCCAGACCATGAGCGTGAAGGACGCCGCAGCGATGGTGGCCGAAGCCTTCGGTCTGGCGAAACGGGATGTGTATCAACTGGCGCTGAAACGGTCCAATTGACCGTCTGCGCCTGACAGGGGGCGCGGATGCGGACGGAACTCAGGGCAGATCGGGGCATGCGGTCGCATCTTACAGGCCTCGCCGCCGAAGAGGCTGTGGCGCGGCACTATGATGCGGTGGGCCGCCCCGTCTGCGCGCGGCGCTGGCGGGGCCAATGGGGCGAAATCGACCTGATCGCGCGGGATGGCGATCAGTTGGTGCTGATCGAGGTCAAGCAAAGCCGCACCCATGACGAAGCCATGTCGCACATCACCCAAGCGCAGGTGGAACGCGTATTCAACGCCGCCGCAGAATATGTCGTGGGCGAACCTGACGGCGCAATGACCGATCTGCGTTTTGATCTCGCCTTGGTCGATGCGGTGGGCCGGGTGGTGGTGCACGAAAACTTCTGGGTGAACTGACGGGGTTTGCATCCGCCGCAGGCTTCGGCCATCAAGGGGCTTGCGAAACGGAGTATGCCTCATGTCGATCAAGCCGCTGAAGGTTGCGCTGCAAATGGACCCCATCGGGTCTGTGAACATCAACGCCGATTCCACCTTTCGGATTGCACTGGAAGCGCAGGCGCGGGGCCATTCGCTGTTCTTCTACACGCCTGACAAGCTTGCCTTTGACGAAGGCCGGGTCATTGCGCGCGGCTGGCCCATTGAACTGCGGCGTGAGCTTGGCAATCACGTGACCTATGGCGAAGAGACAGAGGTGGACCTGTCCACCTTTGACGTGGTCTGGCTGCGCCAAGACCCGCCCTTTGACATGGGCTATATCACCACGACGCATCTGCTGGAACTGATCCATCCCAAGACGCTGGTGGTGAACGATCCGTTCTGGGTGCGGAATTCGCCAGAGAAACTGCTGGTCCTGCGTTTCCCTGACCTGACCCCGCCCACCATGATCGCGCGGGATCTGGCCACGATCCGCGCATTCAAGGCCCGGCATGGCGACGTGATCCTGAAACCGCTCTATGGCAATGGCGGGGCAGGGGTGTTCCGGCTGGACCCGAATGACCGCAACCTTGCCTCCTTGCATGAGCTTTTCACCGGCATGAGCCGCGAGCCGTTGATCGTGCAGAAATTCCTGCCCGATGTGGCCAAGGGCGACAAGCGGGTGATCCTTGTCGATGGAGAGCCCGTGGGCGCGATCAACCGCGTGCCGCAGGCCGGTGAGACGCGGTCGAACATGCATGTCGGCGGGCGGCCGGAAAAGATCGGCCTGACCGAGCGGGATCTGGAGATTTGCCGCCGCATCGGCCCGGTTTTGAAGGAAAAGGGACAGGTCTTTGTCGGCATCGACGTGATCGGCGACTGGCTGACCGAGATCAACGTGACCTCGCCCACCGGCCTGCAGGAGTTGGACCGGTTTGACGGCACCAACGCCGCCGCGCGCATCTGGGAAGTGATTGAGGCGAAGCGGGCCTGATCACTACGCGGCCACGAATTTTCTGCGAAAATTCTGGCACCCGTCCCGCAATGCCGTCGCACTGTCTGAATTTTCGCAGAAAATTCGTAGGGCGCTACCCCTGACCGCCGATCATCAACCGGTAGCTCACAGCTTCGGCGACATGTGGGCGGCGGACCTGATCTTCGCCGTCCAGATCGGCGATGGTGCGCGCGACCCGCATCACCCGGTGATAGCCGCGCGCGGACAGGGCGAAGCGTTCGGCCACCCGCGTCAGGAAATCGCGGCCCTCTGCGTCGGGGCTGGCGACCTCTTCCAGCAAGCGCCCTTCCAGATCCGCATTCACCCGGCATCCCGGCGCGCCGTCAAACCGCGCCTCTTGCCGCTGTCGCGCGCTGTGCACCCGTGCCGCGACAGTGGCCGACGTATCGCCCGAGGCTGGCAAGTCCAGATCTGCATAGCCCACGGGCGGCACCTCAACCCGCAGATCGAAACGGTCCATGAGCGGGCCAGAGATGCGGCCCATGTAATCCTCGCCACAGACCGGGGCGCGGCCGCAGGCGCGGCCCGGATCGGTCAGGTAGCCGCATTTGCAGGGATTGGCCGCCGCCATCAGCAAGAAGCGGCAGGGATAGCGCACATGGGCATTGGCGCGGGCCACAACCACTTCGCCCGTTTCAATCGGTTGGCGCAGGGTTTCCAGCACGGCGCGCGGGAATTCGGGGAATTCGTCCAGAAACAGCACCCCATTATGCGCCAGACTGATTTCCCCCGGCTTCGCGCCCTTTCCACCCCCCACGATGGCCGCCATCGACGCCGTGTGATGCGGTTCGCGGAAGGGCCGGGTGCGGGAAATCCCGCCCTCATTCAAAAGCCCCGCCAGCGAATGGATCATCGAGGTTTCCAGCGCCTCCAACGCCGACAGCGGCGGCAGGATGCCCGGAAGGCGCGCGGCCAGCATGGATTTGCCGCTGCCGGGCGTGCCCACCATCAGCATGTGGTGCCGTCCGGCAG
>CALRPK020000402.1:0-3321 GCA_943370015.1 Paracoccus haematequi | reverse complement strand
CGCTCTTCCGGCGCGCCGTCGATCTGGTCATAGGCCCGGAATTCGCCGAAATACTTCGTGATCGCAGCCGTCAGCGTCGTCTTGCCATGGTCAACGTGGCCAATCGTGCCAATGTTGACGTGCGGTTTCGTCCGTTCAAACTTTGCCTTTGCCATTTCGGGCCTCGCATTGGGGGGCCGGCATGGCCCTATTCCTACACGGGCGGCGACTTAAGCCGCAAAATGGGGAAAATCAAGCACCCGCGTGCAAGGGATCAACGCTGACACGCGGCGTCAGGGCTGGACGGTGGCCGCTGGCGCTGCTGCGGGCGCGGCAAGAGGCGTCACGGTCACTGGCGCAGCCCCCGTCACCGCTGGCAGCAGCGCGGCAGGCGGCATCAGCGTGGCGGGACGGCGCGGCGGGCGGACGGTCGCCGCCGTCGGCGCGACCGAGGGCGAATCGTCCCAGACCGGCGCTGTCGTCCCGTCAGGTTGGATGTTGAACCACTCCGGGTGGGTCAGGAACCACTGCTCGACCTTTTTCACTGCGTTGTAGGACAGCGCCTCCATCTGTTGGCGTTTGCTGCGGGTCAGGCCGGTGCCGATGACGGTATCGCCCGACAGGCTTTCAAACACAGTGAACTGCTCGCCTTCCGGGTTCAGTTTCACCTGTTTTGCATCGTCCCAAACGTTGGCAGTGATTACCAAAATCGACTTCGGCGCCGCAACGACGGGGATTCCGGGCGGGGCCAAGGCATAGCCTTCGACAGCGATTCCGATGTTGTAAAGGCGCGTGCCGGAATAACGGCCAAAGCGGGCGTCCACGGCTTTGGACATCACCTCTTCCCATTCCTCGACGGTCGCAGTGCGCGAGATCGGGACTTTCTGCACCTTGTCCGCGACGACGATGTTCAGCCCCAGCGCAAAATCGCCCAAGGGAACCGGCGGTTCAGCCAGATCGCTTTTGCCGCAGGCAGAGAGCAAAAGCGCAGAACCAAGGACTGCCGCAGCAAAGAAACGAACCATAAAGCCACCTGCCCTCATCATCGGATTGACCTTTGGGATAGCCGCTGGACCGATGCGGCGCAATGTCGGCCTTTGCTGGCGCATACGGCGTCCCTATATGTTTTCAGGAATGTGAAGGGAAACCGCCGTGACCCAGCCCGACATGTCTGATGCCCTTGCCAGCGCAAAACCCACAACGGCAAACCCCGTGCGCGTGCCTTTGGGGACCAAAACGCTGGGCATTCTGGGGACGCTGCAAACCGGGCGCCGCAATGTGCTGGAGCTGGTGCCGGAACTGGCCACCCATGAACCGATCCTGTCGGGAAAGACCGGCAGGCGTTGGCATATGGTGATGGACCCGGACGGGCTGCGCCACGTCCTGCGCGACCGGGTCGAGGATTATCCCAAATCCGACATCACCAAGCTGATCCTGTCGCCCGCCATCGGCCTGTCGATGTTCGTGGCCGAGGGCAAGGAATGGCATTGGCAGCGCCGCACCGCCGCCCCGGCGTTTTCCCATCGCAACGTGGCGGCCTTGGCCCCGGTGATGACCGTCGCCGCCGAACGCGCCAGCGACCGCATCGCCAAAGGTGTGGGCCGCGCCGTCGATGCCTTTGACGAGATGGTGACCGCCACGTTCGAGGTGATCTCGGACGTCACATTCTCGGGCGGCGAGGGCTTTGACCGCGACGCCATCCACCGCGCGATCGAGGTTTACATCAGCCAGACCGCCAAGGTGTCTTTGCTGGACATTCTGGGCGTTCCCGCATGGGTGCCGCGCCCGTCCCGCATCCTCGGCGCGCGGCAGATGGATGACATCAAATCCGTCGCGGACCGCACCATCGCCGAACGGCGCGGCAAACCGGCGGTGGGCGTGCCGGATTTGCTGGACCTGCTGATGGCCGGGGCGGACCCGACGACCGGGCGGCGCATGACGGATGCCGAATTGCGCGACAACCTTTTGACCTTCATCGTGGCGGGGCATGAAACCACGGCGCTGACGCTGGCTTGGGCGCTCTACCTGATGGCGCATGACCCGGCCTGTCAGGACCAAGCGCGCGCTGAGGCCCAAGCGGTGCTGGGCGACCGTGCCGCCACGGCAGAGGATATCGCTGAACTGCCGCTGATCCGCCGTATCGTGGATGAGTCGCTGCGGCTTTACCCACCGGCCGCCTACCTCGCCCGCACCGCGCAGGCCAAGGACACCCTGCTGGGACGTGAGATTCAGCCCGGTGACAATGTGATCCTGCCGATCTACGCCCTGCACCGCCATCACAGGCTATGGGACGATCCCGACGCCTTCCGTCCGGATCGGTTTCTTGAACCCAAGCGCCATGACCGCTTTGCCTATCTGCCCTTTGGCGATGGGCCGCGCATCTGCATCGGCGCGAATTTCGCGGTGCAAGAGGCGGTGATCATCCTGTCCACCTTGCTGGCGCGGTTCCGCTTTTCGCTGGTGCCGAGACGCTTGCCCAAGCCGGTGATGATCCTGACCCTCCGCCCAGAAGGCGGGGTCTGGCTCAAGGTGGACCGCGCGTAGTCTTAGCCGCAAATGGCCCGCAGTGCCTGCCAATCCTGATCGCTTAGCGCCGGGGTGCCTGTGACGCCGGAAGCACGTGCCTGCGCTGCACGCAACGCAGAATCGGGATGCGTGGACAGATAGGCAGGCATGTCGCCATCCATCCCGTCGATCCGGTCAAAGAAATCGGCGAACCCGGCCGTTCCGATCTTTGCGCCCGCCAATAGCCGCAGGGCAAAGCTATCTGCCGCGGCCTCGGCCTCGCGGGTATAGGCGGCGTTCATCAGGTGGTTTCCCGCCAGCGTGATCGCCGCCCCGCCCGACACATCGCCAAACAGCAGCGACAGGATGCCCGCACTGCCCGCAGCACGGAACGCCAGACGGGTGGCATCCCGCGCCTCGACATGGCCGATTTCATGGGCCAGAACCCCGGCAACCTCATCCGCCGACTCCGCCTCATCCAGCAGGCCGCGCAGGATGACGACATGGCCCCCCGGCGCGGCGAATGCGTTGACGATGGGGCTGTCGATCACGACGACCTCCAAATCATAGCCCAAACCCTGCCCATCGGTCAGGCGCGCTACCATTCGGTCCAGTGCCGCGACACCTGCGGGGGCTTCGCAGACCAGAACCGCCTGCCCATCGCCCAAGAATTCCGACATCTGCCGCACCACGGCCTTGCCGAAAGCCACCTCTTGATCGCGCGGCAAGGCGGCGGCCAGACGGTCTGAAATCGCGGGCAGCAGCACGAACAGGATCAGCGCCACCGCCCCCAAAGCCGCCGCCACCCGCAGCGCCACCTTGGGCACGGTGCCCGCC
>CALRPK020000401.1:0-3324 GCA_943370015.1 Paracoccus haematequi | reverse complement strand
CGTGGTCGCCTGTGGGGATGGGGTCACCCTGCCCCTTGGCGCGCGCGTGACCTGTGATCCCAATACATGGTGCGGCACCTGTGACCAATGCCGCCGGGGACGAGTGAACCTCTGTTCCAAGAACGTGGCGACGGGCCTCCACCGTGATGGCGGATTCGCGGAATATTGTGCCTTTCCAGCGCATAAGGCGCATATCCTGCCCGCCGACCTTCACCCCCATCACGGCGCGTTCTGTGAACCGCTGGCGTGCACCATCCACGGCATCGACATCGCCGATCTGCGCGCCGGGGAGCGGGTGATGATCCTTGGCGGTGGGGTGATCGGCATGCTGGCGCTGCAACTGGCCGCATTGGCGGGGGCAGAGGTGATGCTGGTCACCCGCCAACAGGCCAAGCGCGATCTGGCGCGGTCCTTGGGCGCTCATCTGACGGCGGCGACGGAAGCAGACGCGCGGGCGATCTGGCCCGATGGCGCGGATGCGGTGATCGAATGCGCGGGTGTGGTCGATACGGTGGAAATGGCCCCGCGTTTGACCCGCAGTGGCGGCCGTGTCGTGATCCTTGGCGTCTTGCCTGCCCATACCAAGGTTGCCATTGAACCCTTTGATCTCTTGTTCCGCGAGGTGCAGTTCCTGTCCTCCTTCATCAACCCCTTCACCCAAGACCGCGCGGCGGCGATGATTGCCGCTGGCGTGATCAAAGTGGCCCCCCTGATCTCGCGCCTGCTGACCCTTGAGGAAGCGGCAGAGGCCATCGCCAACCCTCCGCCACCGGGGGAAATCCGCGCTATCGTGCTGCCCGCTGGCTGATTTGGGATAGAAAGCCCCAAGGCGCGGGTCTAAGCCTTGGGGATCATGACAAAACCCGCCCCCTTCTTTCTGCGTCACCGCGATTTCGGCCTGTTCTGGTCCGGGATGTTTCTTGTCAACATCGCCGTCCAGATCGAGGCCGTGACCATCGGCTGGCAAATCTACGGCATCGGCCGCGCGACGATGAGCATCGGCGAAAGCGCCTTTCTGGTCGGCATGGTGGGTCTGGCGCAATTCGTGCCGCTGTTCCTGCTGACGCTTTGGGCGGGGTCATTGGCGGATCGCCACTCGCGGCGCGGCATCGTCATGGGTGCCTTGGCGGTTGAGGCGCTTTGTGTTGTGGGCCTCGTGTTTGTGGCGCTGGAGGATGACCCGCAGGTCAGCCATATCTTTGCCATCGCTGCGGTTTTTGGCGCGGCGCGGGCGTTTCTGTCGCCCGCCTCAAGCGCCACGGTGCCGATGCTGGTGCCAAAGGCTGACATGCCACAGGCGATTTCGCTGAAATCCTTGGCTTGGCAATGCGCGGTGATCGGCGGGCCGTGGCTGGGGGGCCTGCTCTGTGCCGTGTCCACCGCGCTGTCCTATGCGGTGGCGGCGGGGCTTTATGTGGCGGGTCTGGGCATCGTGGCCCTGATGCGCACCAACACCACGCCAGAACGTCAACCGGGCAGCCAGATTGCCCAGATCAAGGAAGGGCTGGTCTATACGTGGAAGAACAAGATCGTGTTCGGCGCGATCAGTCTGGACCTGTTTGCCGTGCTTCTGGGCGGGGCGACGGCGCTGCTTCCGGCCTTTGCCAGTGACATCCTGAAGGTCGGGCCAGAGGGCTTTGGCATCCTGCGCTCTGGCCCTGCCATTGGCGCAGTGCTGATGGCGCTGGCCTTGGCCCGCTGGCCGTTGAAGCGCAAGGCGGGCGTGCGGATGTTCCTTGCCGTCGGGGCCTTCGGTCTGGCGACGGTGGTGTTCGGCCTGTCGCAGAACATGTGGCTTTCGGTCCTGGCTTTGGCGGTGCTGGGGGCGGCGGATATGATCTCGGTCTACGTGCGGCAAACCTTGGTGCAGATCGTCACGCCCGATCACATGCGCGGGCGGGTCAGCAGCGTGTCGGGCCTGTTCATTTCGGGGTCGAATGAGTTGGGCGAGTTTGAATCCGGCGTCGTCTCACGATTCATCGGCCCGGTCGCGGCCTGTGTGGCGGGGGGCATCGGCACCATCGGGGTGACGGCGCTTTGGGCGTGGATGTTCCCGGCCCTGCGCAAGGCGGACCGTCTGGATGGGGCCGAGGCGGACAAGGATGCCTTGCCCGCCCATTCCATGACCGCCCCGGCCAGCACGCCATGACGCCGCGCCCGCTCGCTGCGGCCATGTGGATGGGCGGGTCGATCCTGTCCTTTACCCTGATGGCGGTGGCGGGGCGGTCCGTCGCGGCGGTGCATGACACGTTCGAGATCATGATGTGGCGGTCCGTGCTGGGGTTCACGCTGGTGATGGCCTTTGCCATCGCCACCGGACGCTTGACTGAGGTGCGGCACGACACCCTGCCCAGCCATGTCATCCGCAACCTCTTTCACTTCGGCGGGCAGAATCTGTGGTTCTGGTCGCTGACGATGATCCCCCTCGCCCAAGTTTTTGCGCTGGAATTCACCTCGCCGATCTGGGTGATCCTGCTGTCGCCCTTGGTGCTGGGGGAGAAACTGACGCCCCCGCGGCTGATCGCGGCGGGGATGGGGTTTCTGGGTGTGCTTCTGGTCGCGCGGCCCGATTTCGCGCATCTGAATGCAGGTGTCGCGGCGGCGGCGGGGTCGGCGGTTTGTTTTGCCGCCACGGCGCTGATGACCAAACGGCTGACGCGGGGTGAAAGCATCGTGTCCATCCTCTTCTGGCTGACCTTGATGCAATTCGGCCTTGGTCTGGCCTGCGCCGGTTGGGATGGCACCATCGCCCTGCCCACGGCGCAGACCTTGCCGTGGCTGGCGCTGATCGGGGTCTGCGGGCTTTTGGCGCATCTGTGCCTGACCACGGCGCTGTCGCTGGCCCCGGCCAGTTTCGTGCTGCCCATCGACTTCATCCGTTTGCCGGTGATCGCTGTCGTTGGGATGGCCCTTTATTCCGAACCGGTGGATCTGTGGGTTTTGGCTGGCGCAGTGGTGATCTTTTGCGGAAACTGGATCAATATCCGGTCAGAGCGCAGATCGGCGACGCGTATTTCCGCCACAACCCTCGCGCGTCCTGATCTGTGACGTTGCGTCGCGGATTGACCGACACAGGGGGCTGGACTTAGCCTCACAAACAAGTGTTCGGCGCGGTGCATCCGGCGTTCGGACGATACGGGGAGGAACCGATGATGCACTTCAAATCCGCCTTGCTGGCGACATCCGCACTTGCGGTCTGCGCCACGATGGCCAACGCGGGCGGGATCGACCGGTCGCGTCTGCCCTATGCCGCCATGTTCGAGGAAGGCTCTTACGCCGAACTCGGTTTTAGCACGGTCAACCCCAGCGTGACCGGGGCCTACG
>CALRPK020000400.1:0-3325 GCA_943370015.1 Paracoccus haematequi | reverse complement strand
CTTGGCAAAGTGGCCGATATGATCACCCGCGCGCTGGAAGTGCGCGCCCTTGCATGGAACCCGGCCTATGCGCGACGTTGATCCCATCCCGGCAGGGGCCGAAGTTCACCTGAGTGCTGTCGAAAAGACCTTTGGCACCAACACCGTGCTGTCACGGCTGGACCTGACCATCCGGCCGGGCGAGTTTTTGTCCATCGTCGGCAAGTCGGGATGCGGCAAAAGCACCCTGTTGCGGCTGCTGACCGGATTGGACAGCGCGACGCGCGGCGATATCCGCGTGGACGGCCAACCGCCCGAGGCGGCGCGTCATGCGATCCGGCTGATGTTTCAGGAACCGCGCCTGCTGCCTTGGGCCACGGTGATCGACAATGTGGCCGTGGGCCTGCCCGAGGACACCCCCGCCGCCGAACGGCGCGCCTTGGCCGAAGCGGCGCTGCGTCAGGTGCAATTGTCGGACAAGGCGGATGACTGGCCCGCCAGCCTTTCGGGCGGTCAGCGTCAACGCGTCGCCTTGGCGCGGGCGCTGGTCAGCACGCCACGGCTGTTGGCTTTTGACGAACCCTTGGGGGCCTTGGACGCGCTGACGCGCTTGGTGATGCAGGAGCTGATCTTGCAGGTCAAAGCGGCGGATGGCTTTACCGCGCTTTTGGTGACGCATGACGTGGCCGAGGCGGTGGCGCTGTCGGATCGGGTGATCGTCCTCGACGCCGGTCGCGTGGCGCATGAGGTGAGCATCAACCTGCCCCATCCCCGCCCGCGCGGCGATGCGCGATTGGCAGCAATCGAGGCGGAGATTCTGGCGGCGATCTTTGCCGATGGGCAAAAGGTCTGAACCGACGCCCCCCTCTACCGGGTGCGGACATATCACACAGTGTCACGGTCGATCTTGCCGCACTGGCAAATCGGCACGGAAAAGGGCATGTCTGCTGCCGCACACCAACGGCAGGCGGGCCAATGCTCAGCATGAAGGCGAAATACGCGCTCAAGGCGCTTTCTGATCTCGCTCGTCTGCCGCAGGGCGAGATTTTGGCATCCAATGACATCGCCATGCGGCATGGGATTTCCAAGAAGTTCCTTGATGCGATTCTGGGCGATCTGCGCGCAGCCGGGATCGTTGCCACGCGCAAGGGCCGGTCGGGCGGCTATCACCTTGTGCGCCCGGCAGACCTTGTGTCGGTGGGAGAGGTGCTGCGCGTGCTGGACGGACCCTTGGCCCCCATCGCCTGTGCCAGCCGGACCGCCTATGCCCCCTGCCATGATTGCGCTGATCCGGTCAGTTGCGGCGTGCGCCTGACCATGATGGAGGTGCGGGACGCCATCGCGCGGGTGCTGGACACCAAGACCCTGCGCGACCTGTCGCTTACCGGCCTACCGGTCTTTGCGGCGACGGACCCGGTGGCGGCGGCACGATAGGCGCGACCTGCGCGGCAAAGGCGGTTTCGCGCCAGCGGATCATGTCACGAATGGCCGGGGTGGCATCCAGACTGCCACGATGGAGACGCGGCACCCAAGATGATCCCCAAGCCAGAACATGCTCTGCCGTGGCGTTGGCGGGGGTGCAATCGCCCACAACCACCGACGGACAGGCCAAAGGCTCTAGCCCCAGTTCCACAGTACCATCCGCGCCGGACCATGGGGCAGGATCGAACAGCACCGCCCCTGACAGGCGCAGCGCCAGATGATCGGCCAGCACCCGTTGCACCACCGCCACCGCCGCGCCATGGGCCAGCACCCATGCCAGCGGCAGATCGGTCAGGGTCTGATGCACCAGCGCCTTGGCCTCTGCGATGGTCAGGGTCGGTGACAGGCGGATCTTGCGGTTGGACAGGGGCTGCGCATCGCCCCGCCAACGCAGGCTAACCGGCGCGGGACCATTCCCGACGGAGAAGCTGACCAAACTCATGGCGCGGCGCCTTCGGTCGTTGCGGTCAGCGCCTGTGCCGCGCGGGCGGCGATGGATTTGGCCCAAGCGGTCACCTCTGGCACGCCCATCAATTCGCCCACGGTGCCGCGCGCCAAGGGGCCTGCGATCAGCAATGTCGGATCGGCCTCTCCATCCGCGCCCAGCGCCTGCCCTGTGGGGGCTGTGGCCAGACCAAGGCGCAGGACATCGGGCGCGATCAGCCCCTGCCCGGACATCTGCCGCAGCAAGGGGTTGTTTTCGGTGACCCGCGCATGGGCAGGCCCGGTGGCCAGAACGATGTGATCGACGTCCCGCGCCACCCGCCCTGCCCCACCCCGCCGCCGCAGCGTGACACTGATCGACCGGGGGCCCGCCACGACAGCCGTGGCCCGTCCGGCCACCTGCGCCAATTGCCCGCGTGCGGACAGTCGCGCCAAGGACTCGGCACTTTGCGGCGCGATGCGAAAGCGATGGACATCCCAGAGCCCGCGCAGATGGCGCAGAAAGCGGCGGCGTTCCGCCACGGGCAAGGCGGCCCAGATGGCCGGACCTTGGGCGCGCAGCCGATCAAAGACCGCGTGCCATGTCAGACCCAGCGCCGCATCCTTGGCCAGATCGCGCCGCACGCGCCGCAACAGCGCCCCTGCCGTGCGTGCAGGGTCTTTGGCGTAATCCGCCGTGGTTTCCGCCTGTGTCGGGCCATGCCCCTGCGACAGCCACCCGTGGCGCGAGGTCAGCGTCACCTGCCCCCGGTGCCCGCGCCGATCCAGCGTGGCCACGATATCCGCCGCCGTCAGACCGCTGCCCACCACCAGAACATGGGCGTCAGAGTCGATCCGCTCCAGCGCCTTTGGGGCAAAGGCATCGCGGATCAGGCGGGGATCGTCGGCCAAGGCGGCGTATTCGGCGGGGATCGTCGGGGCCGGATGTGCGACGGCCAGAACGATGACATCGGCGCTGAGCGTGCCGCCATCCGCCAGCCTGACAAGCTGACGCCCGCCCGCCCGCTGCGCCGATACCGCCTGCGTGCGCAGATGCCGGATCGTGCCATCGGCCAGCAACGGGGCCAGATAATCGGCGACGTAATCGCCAAAGACGGCTCGCGGGGCAAAGATGCGGCCATCCGGAAGACGCGAACCGGGGGGCAGTGCTGGCCCCTCTGGCCCGGTCAGCCAGCGCAGGAAATGATCCGGCTGATCGGGGTCAAGGCTCATCTTGCCATGTGGCACGTTCAGCCGATGCGCCGGGTCTTGGGTCGCATAGGCAAGACCACGGCCAAGGTCGGCCTGCGGTTCGACCACGACAATCCGCACCCCGGCCACAGATGGATCGCGCGCCAGATGCCACGCCACCGCCGCGCCAGAGAGCCCCCCGCCAAGGATGGCCACCGTGCGGGTCAACCCGTCATAGGGTGCAGAGAGG
>CALRPK020000399.1:0-3327 GCA_943370015.1 Paracoccus haematequi | reverse complement strand
GTCAGACCGTAAGCCATCGCAAGATGCGCGGCGGCAGCGTTGCTCATGAGTTTCGGCACGGTCAGGGGATGCACCCGGCTTTTGCCGTCTTGAAACACAGCGCGGTAGTTATCCTCCCACGTTTGTATACCGCCCGCCGCTGTGCCCATGATGACCCCGGCGCGGGGGCCCTGTGGCCCGGTCAGACCCGCGCTTTCCACCGCCTCACGCGCGGCGGTCAGGGCGAATTGCGTGCAGCGGTCGTAAAGCGCCAGAGAGCGCAGATCAAAGCGCGCGGCGGCGTCCCAGTTCGGCACCTGCGCGCCGATGCGGATCGACAGGCGGTCAAGGTCTGGCAGGTCAATTGCGCCGATGGCCCCACGCCCTGCCCGCATGGCCTCCAGCGTCGCAGGCACATCGCCGCCCAAAGCATTGACGGTGCCCGCCCCGGTGATGACGACGCGGCGAGTCATGGACGGATCAGGCCGCTTTCTGGCCCAAAAGCCCCTCAACCGCGCCGATTAAACCCGCGACGGAAGAGATGTCAAAGCCGCTCTCGCCCGGATCATTGGCGTTGAAGGGGATGGCGATATCGAACGCCTCTTCCAGCGCGAAGATCACCTCAACCAGACCAAGGCTATCGAGCCCCAAGGTGGCCAAAGTGTCCTCTGGCCCGATGGTTGCCGGATCGCGCAAGGCTTGCGCGGCAAGGATGTCGATGACCTTGGTGCTGGTGTCCATGTCGGCCCCCTGTGTTCTGTCGCGTCCGGTTTACTCTGTGTCCTGTGACCGCTGCATGACGGTTTTTTCAAGCTCTGCCACCCGTGCGGCCAAGCGTGGCAGGCGGCGTTGGGCTTTTTGCAACTCAACATGGGTTTCCATCTTGATCGCAGGATAGCCCAGAAGCACCCGCCCCGCTGGCGCATTGGTGAATATCTTGGTGCCGCCGCCCGCGATAACATCGTCGCCCACAAAGATGTTATCGTTCACACCGCATTGCCCGGCCAGCACCACGCGGTCGCCAATCCGCGACGATCCCGCGATGCCCACCTGTCCGCACAGCAGGCAATCTTTCCCGACCTGAACGTTGTGGCCGATATGCACGAGGTTATCGAGTTTGGTCCCCGACCCGATGGATGTGTCGCGGATCGTGCCCCGGTCGATGCAGGAATTGGCGCCGATCTCAACATCATCGCCGATACTGACCGAGCCGAGCGAGTGTATCCGTGTCCAGCTTTGCGCGCGAATTTCGCTGCGTTCCCCAAGGGTTTTGCGGATTTCCTCAACCCCGGATTCTTCGGGGGTGACAAAGGAAAACCCATCCGCCCCGATCACCGCGCCCGGATGGCAGATGAACCGGTCGCCAATCACCACGCGCGCCATGATCCGCGCGCCATGCAGGATCAAGGCATCCGCCCCGATCCGCGCCCCTTCGGCGATGCTGGCATGGGCGGCGATGCGTGCACGCGGCCCGATCACCGCGCCGCGCCCGATGGTGACGAAGGGTCCGATGGCGGCACCCTCGGCAATCTGGGCTGAGGGATCAATCACGGTCATGGGGTGGATCCCCGGCGCAATCTCTGGCCCCGGATCAAAGATCGCCGACAGACCCGCCATCGCCAAACGTCCGCGCGGCGCAAAGATCGCGGCCTTCAGCCCCAGCGCCTGCCAATCCGCACCCGGCCAGACCAGCGCTGCAAGAGCCTGCCCCTTTGGCAGGTGTTCGGCGTATTTCGGGCTCATCGCCAAGGCCAAGGCTTGCACGCCAGCCGCCTGCGGCTCTGCCGCATGCGTTACGGTCAGCGACAGATCGCCCGCCGCTTCGGCCCCCAAGGCGGCGGCGATATCGCGGATGGTATGGGCCATGTCGTCAACTCCGGCTGTCCGGGGGTCTGATCGCCCCGCTTGACGCAGGTTTACCCCTGAACCCCGCCCAAGACCACCCCGGCCTCTGTCAGCGCCTCAAAGATGCGCCCGTCGCGGCCATAGACATCGCGCCGCCACGTCATGTTGCCTTTGGCATCCGGCCAAGCGGTGAAATAGACCAGATGCACCGGCAGGGGTTTGTCCAGCTTCACCACCGTCTCAAGATCACTGTCCAGCGCGGTCTGGAACGTGCCTTTGGGGTCCGCCGATTGCACCGAAAGAAGGGCATAGGCGAAATCGAAGGGATCGCCCAAGCGGATGCAGCCGTGGGAATAGGCCCGCACCTCATTGGCGAAAAGCTCCTTCGCGGGGGTGTCGTGCAGATAGATGTTGTAGGGGTTGGGGAACATGAACTTCACCTTGCCCAAGGCATTCCCGTCCGACGGCGGCTGGCGCAGGCCAAAGGGGAAACTGCGCGCCGTGTAGCCTGCGAAATTCACCGCACTGCGCGGCACGACCCGGCCATTGCCATCGACCACCTGCAAATGCGCTACGGCATTGGGGTTGGCTTGCAAAAGCGGCAGGTATTCCTTGACGATGATGGATCGCGGCACGCCCCAAGACGGGTTGACCACCATATGCTCCATCTGGTCGGAAAACTCGGGGCTGCGTTGGTCGGGGACGTTCTTGCCGATCACGGCGCGGGTCTGGAATTCCACTGCGCCACCGTTGATGATCTGGGCGGTAAAGTCGGGCTGGTTGACCCAGACATACCGCTCCCCGCGGTCGGTGCCCGCCATCCAGCGCAACCGCTCCATAGCCACCAGAACCGATTGCAGCCGTGCTTCCGGCGAGACATTGAGTTCGGCGAGGGTGCCTTCGCCCGCCACACCGTCCGCCGTCAGACCGTGATCGAGTTGAAAGCGCTGCACGGCGCGGGTGATGCGGGCGTCATACTCCTGCGTCGCGGAGCGGCTGAGGTATCCCTGCCCCGCCAGACGATCCCGCAATGCCACAACCCGCGCGCCGCTGGCACCGGGTTCGATCTTGCCGCCCGACACCTCTGGCCCCCAACCGCCTGCGGCGATGGCGCGTTCAAGGTCGATCTTTTCCTTCATCAGCCGCGCATATTCCGGCCATTGCGGTGGCAGCGCACGCAGGAAGGCGGCGGGGTCCGAGGATTCAAACCCCTTGAGCAGCGCCATCGGATCGTCATGCGTGACTTCGCGCAGGATGCCCGCATCCACCTTGGCCGGTTCCAACACACCCGAATGCACATCGCTGGCATAGGACAGGAAGGCGCGGGTCAGGGCAAATTCCAGCCGACCCAGATCACCTTCGGTCCGCGCGGCACGGATCGCTTGGGCCAAAGCCCCGGCGTCATAGCGCGCCACCGGCAGACCATGATCCCCGGCCCGTTCCAGTGCGGCAAACAGTGCGGCGCGGCGGTCTGCCTGTTCCGGCAGGGTCCAGACGGGTGCG
>CALRPK020000398.1:0-3327 GCA_943370015.1 Paracoccus haematequi | reverse complement strand
ATCAGCACAACGAACCCTGTCAGCAGCGTGACCGATGCCGCCCAGCGAGTCGCCGTCCCGATAGCCTCCAACGCCTCGGTCACGCGGTCGATGGCGTCGCGGATGCGGATGGCGGTGATGTTGGGATAGGCCTTGGACAGATCGCGCAGGATCGCAGCCTCGGCGCTTTCTTCGGCATAGACGGTTGCGATGAAGGTATGCGGCGCGCCTTGCAGGGCGGACGGGTTCAGCGTCATCACGAACCCCATCCCGGCGCTGGAAAAATCCACCTGCCGGAAACTGGTGATCGTCGCCGGGATGTCACGGCCAAGGACGTTGACCACCAAGGCATCGCCGATCTTCAGCCCGATCTCCTCGGCTTCTTCCGCCGCGAAAGACACCTGTGCCGGGCCAGTGTAGTCCTTGGCCCACCATTCCCCGGCCACCACTTTGGCGTTGGATTGCGGCTCGGCGGAGTAGGTCAGACCCCGGTCACCGCGCACCACCCAATGTTCGCCCGCCACCTCTTTCGCGGGGCGGCCGTTGATCTGGGTCAGCACACCGCGCAGCATCGGCGCACTTTCCACCTTGGACACGGCAGGATCACCGTTCACGCGGGCAAGGAAGCCGTCGATCTGATCCGGCTGGATGTCCACGAAGAAGTATGACGGCGCGCGGGTCGGCAAATCCCGGTCAATCGCCGTCCGCAGGTTGGCGTCGATCTGGCCGACCGCCGCAAGAACCGACAGGCCAAGGCCCAGCGACAGGATCACCGAAGCCGCCTCATCCCGTGGCCCGCCAATCGCAGCCAAGGCCAGCCGCAGCGCGGGACGGCCCTGCACGGCCCGTGACCGCGCCGCGCGACGGGCCAGCTTGCGCGTGCCCCAAGCCGCCACCGCCAGCACCGCCAGCGCCGCAATCACCCCACCGGCAGAGCCAAGCGTCAGCTTCCACGTCCCTGAAAACCACACGGCGCCCCCGACCAGCAACACGGTCAGCGCCACGATGGCCACCAGACGCGACGGGCGCACAGGACCGCTCGCCCCTGCCCCACGGTAAAGCGCCGCCGCCCTGACCCCTTCGCTGCGCGCGAGCGGCCAGAGGGTGAACAGAAACGCCGTCGTCACGCCATAAAACGCAGCCTCAAGCAGCGGCAGCGGATGTAAGGCGACCTCAGCGGGAAAGGGGAGCGAAGCTTCGATCACACCGCCAAAAGCCACCGGGATACCCGCGCCCAAGGCCAGACCGATCACCACGCCAAAGCCCGACAGCACCGCGATCTGCCACAGGTAGATGCGGAAGATCAGCCCCGACTCCGCGCCCAAGGTTTTCAGCGTGGCGATGGTCGCGGTCTTGCTGTCGAGGTAGGCACGCACCGCCGCCTGCACGCCCACCCCGCCGACAGCCAGACCCGCAAGGCCCACAAGGATCAGGAAAGACCCCATCCTGTCCACAAACCGCTCTACCCCCGGTGCCGCACGGCGGCTGTCCGACCAGCGCATGCCTTTGTCGGTAAAGGCGGCCTCGGCCTTGGCCTCAAGCGCCGCAAGGTCGGTGTTTGGCGGCAGGGTCAGGCGGTATTCGGTTTCAAACAGCGATCCCGGCGCCAGAAGCCCAGAGTTTGCCAAGGCAGCCGTCCGCACAATCGTGCGCGGACCAAGGGCAAAGCCCCCGGCGGCTGAATCCGGCTCACGCAGCAGAACCGCGCCAAGGCGGAACTCTTGCGTGCCCATGCGGAAGGTCTGACCCAGCGCCAGCCCCAGACGATCCACCAGCACCTTGTCCATCGCCGCACCGGGGATGCCGTTCTGATCGGCCAAAGCCTCGGGCAAAGTCCCGGCTTCCAAAGTCACCTGCCCGACCAGCGGATAAGCGTCATCGACCGCCTTCACCTGCGTCAGCGCGGATTCATCGCCCAAAAGCACCATCGACCGGAAATCGACGATCTCTGACACCTTGAGCGCGTTTTCCTCCATCCACGCCCGCTCTGCCGCTTCGGCGAAGCGATAGGTGAATTCCATCTGGGCATCCCCGCCCAAAAGGACCGCGCCCTGATCCGTCAACCCGGCTTGGATCGAGGCACGGACCGTGCCCACAGCGGCAATCGCCGCCACGCCAAGCGCCAAACAGGCAAGGAAAACCCGAAACCCCTGCAATCCGCCCCGAAGTTCGCGCCGGGCGATGCGCCAAGACAGGCTCATGCCGCGGCCCCTGCGCTCTCGCCCGCGATGCGGCCATCGGCCAGCCGCACCACCCGATCACAGCGCGCAGCGAGTTCCGGCGCATGGGTCACCAGAACCAAGGTTGCGCCATGACGGTCGCGCAGACCGAACAGCAACTCCATGATCGCCGCGCCATTCACGCCATCGAGGTTCCCCGTCGGCTCATCCGCCAGCAAAAGCGCCGGACGCGGGGCGGCGGCACGGGCCAAGGCGACACGCTGTTGTTCGCCGCCGGAAAGCTGGCTGGGGTAATGGTCCAGACGACTGCCCAGACCCACGGCGGTCAATTCATCCCGAGCGCGGTCAAAGGCATCGGACAGCCCCATCAACTCCATCGGCACGGCCACATTTTCCAGCGCGGTCATCGTCGGGATCAGGTGAAAGGATTGGAACACCACCCCCATCCGCCCGCGCCGAAACCGGGCAAGCTGGTCTTCGTCCATTCCCGTGATATCCTGCCCCAAGGCCTGAACCGACCCGCCCGTGGCGCGTTCCAATCCGCCCATCAGCATCAGAAGCGAGGATTTTCCAGACCCGGACGGCCCCACCAGCCCCACCGTCTGCCCGCGTTCAATGCTGAGTGAGATGCCCTTGAGGATCTCGACCGGGCCCGCATTTCCCGCCAGAGTAAGCCGCGCATCCTGAAGCGCCAGAACCGTATCGGAACCCGCCTTGACCATGAATTCTATCCGTCACCTTGTTTTCTCAGTCACATATGGCGCGATCTTGCGCCTGCGCAATGTCACGCTTGCGTGGGTTTTGCTGTTCTTGCCGCTGGCCGGGATGGCGCGGGCGGAACCGATCACGCTTTTGGCGCTGGGGGACAGTCTGACAGCAGGTTACGGATTGGCCGAGGGCGAAGGTCTGGTGCCGCAGTTGCAAGCATGGGTGCAGGCGCAGGGGGCCGATGTGGTGGTGGTGAACGCCGGGGTGTCGGGCGATACCACGGCAGGGGGCCTCTCGCGGCTGGATTGGTCGCTGACGCCGGATGTGGATGCGGTGATGGTCCTGCTCGGTGGCAATGACCTGCTCCGCGGCCTGCCCCCGGCTGAGGTGCGCCAGAACCTTGACGCCATCCTGACGGGGATTGATGCCAAGGGCCTGCCCGTGTTGCTGATCCCGATGC
>CALRPK020000397.1:0-3329 GCA_943370015.1 Paracoccus haematequi | reverse complement strand
TGAGCCGCAGTTCGGGGTCATCCAGCGACCGGCCCGCGATGGCAGCAATCAGCGCGTATTCTTCGGGGCCGATGTCCTGATATTCATCGACCAATATCCAGCGGTAGCCTTCGATCAACGTCTCGCGCAGGGCTTCGGCTTCAACCTTGCTCAGCCCGTCGCCGCGCAGAAGCTTGACCGCATCCATCACGCAGCCGTCGAAATCCGGGTCTCCCTGCTTTTGCGCCCCGGCGAAGCTGGCACCCACCAGCCGCATCGCCAGCGAATGGCAGGTCGACACGGTGACCCCGTTCGCATCGTCGCCGATCAGGCGGCGCAGGCGTTCGCGGATCTGGGTTGCGGCGTGGCGGTTGTAGCTCAGGACGAGGATGCCCTTGGGGTCCTCGCGCTTGACGCGGATAAGATAGGCGATGCGGTGGACCAGCACGCGCGTTTTGCCGGAACCGGGACCGGCCAGGACAAGAACGTTGGTCGCCTCACGGTCATCCTTGACGATCTGTTCCTGCACCGGATTGCCCAAGGCATCGACGATTGCCTTCCAAGAGGTGCCGGTGGTCTGCCTGCGGATTTCCGTCCCGCGCCCCGGCATCCAGCGCTTGAGAAAGGCATCGCGGTCCAGAACGAAGTAATCATCCGCCAGTCGCAGCGCCTTGGTGATCGACGCGAGGCCGGTTTCGGCATAGGCCGCCATCACATGGGTTTGCAGGGTCTGTTCGCTGTAATGCTCTTCCAATGGCTGGAAATGCTGGACGGTGAACGTCCCGCCTTTCGGGTTCAGATGCACGGTCATGGCGGGGCGAAAGACGGTCAAACCCTTGCCCAGCGTCACGACCTGCTGTTCGTGCAGCCACATAAGCGCACGGTCCATCAGGCGCGACATGGCCTGCACCGATCCGCGCAACAGCGCGTCGCCATTCAGATGGGCCAGCATCCGGCCAAGCGTGGTCTCGACCGCGATATCCTTGCCGCGCGCGCCCTTTGCCATCCGGTCCAGAAGGTGGCGCAACAGGTTTTCTCCGCCTTGGCGGCGCAGGCTGGCGGTTTGGTCCAGCACATCCCATGGCCGTTGCAGGCGGATCATGATCGTTTCGCGGCTGATCTTGCGGGCATGGAGACTGCCACGCCCGCCGTCCTGATCCCGGCCATCCTGCGCCAGCCCTTGCAGCAGCTTTTCTACGATGTCTGGGCGCACGGTCACATGCCCAAGGTCACGCAGCCGCTGGCAGGCTTCGCGCAGATTGAGAGGGTGGGGCGCGCCCGTATCGGCATCGGGTGCCTCGGCCCGCATCAGCGCGATGAGATCGGTTTCCAGACGGGCCGCCTGTTCCAGACGGTGAAGCGAGGAGTCTTCGACCGCGTGATGGGCAAAGATCGTCACCACGGTGTCGTTGCTGGCGATCCCCATGACCTCAAGATCCGCCAGCGCCTTGCGCAGCGCGTTGCCGGTCAGGCCGCTGACGCCCATCAGCGTGTCGGTGGAAATGCCCTCGTCTGACGGCGCGTTGATGATGCGAAGGACGATGTCGGTCAGTTGTTGTTTGCGCATCCCCGTTATGGCGGCCTTGTCGAGGATTGCCGTCGCCTCCTCTACTGTCTTGATCCGCAGCGATGACGGAAAAACCTGCACGCGGTTTTCTTCACGCGACAGCAAGGTTGCCTCTTCCAGCCATGATACGGCGGTTTTCACGCGCGTGTCGTCGGTCGTGCTGTCACGTTCGAACGCGTTGTCCTTTTCCTCGCGCACGATCTCGCCAGAGGTGGCGATCACCTCGCCGTTCTTTTTCGTGCGGGTGTCGATGCGGCGCAGCGCCTTCAGGATCGCGCCGATTTCATGCTTTGCCAAACGCGACCGCGCCGAAAGCGAGAATTGGCGTTCCACATCTTCAGCATGGAACAGCAAGACACAGTTGGCGGGCGCGCGGTCGCGCCCGGCGCGGCCAGCCTCTTGCAGGTAATTCTCAAGGCTGCCGGGAATATCGCCATGGACCACCAGACGGATGTCGGGCTTGTCGATCCCCATCCCAAAGGCATTTGTCGCCGCGATGACCCGCAAATCCCCGATGCGAAAGCGTTCCTGCACCTCGCGCTTTTCTTCGGCGGTCAGTTTGGCGTGGTAATGGCCCGCCGCCATGCCTTGGTTTTTCAGGAACTCTGCAACCTTTTCGGTCGCGCTGCGGGTGGCGCAATAGACCACCGCGCCGGACACACCCTCGGCGGGAAGTTTTTCCAGAATGGTGTCAAGGATATCGTTGAACTTGGTGGCCTTCTGGGTTTCGCGCACCTCAAAGGTCAGGTTGGTCCGCACCGCGCCGCCATCCAGCAGAATCAGGTCAACGCCAAGACGGTCGCGGAAATGGTCGCGGATGTCGGTGATCACCTCGGGCTTGGCCGTGGCGGTCAGGCACAGGATCGGGGCAGGGGGCGTATCGCCCGAAAATTCCTTGATGAACCGCCCGACATAGCGGTAATCGGGCCGGAAATCGTGCCCCCATTTTGAGATGCAGTGCGCCTCATCCAGCACCCACAAACCGACCTCGCGCTGGGTCAGGACCGTGCGGATCGAGACAGAGCGCAACTGTTCGGGAGAGATCAGCAGGATCGACGCATCCCCCATCCGCACCTTTTCCAGCGCGTCGTGGCGTTCGGGCAGCGACAGCATCCCGTTCACGGTGACCGCGTTGGAAATCCCTGCCCGTGCCAAGCCCTGCACCTGATCGGCCATCAGCGCGACAAGCGGAGAAATGACGACCGTCAGCGCCCCGGTCTTGTCAAAGCGGGACAGGGCGGGAACCTGATAACAGACCGATTTGCCCGTGCCGGTGGGCAGGATGCCCAGCACGCTTTTGCCGGCCATCGCCTCGGCCAAGATGCGTTCTTGCAGCGGGCGCCCCTGTTCATCGGCGGGTTCCGGGCGGAAGGCGTCAAAGCCGAACCAGCGTGACAAGGCGCGTTTGGGGTCGTTCTTTTCGCGGCACCATGCGCAATCGGGACTGTCACAACCGGTGTCCCGCAGGTGGCGCACGATCAGCGCCGCTTCGCGGAACTGCATCCGCACCCAAGGCGGCATGACGGACTCTCCGCCCGCAACCGAAATCCACGACAGCGCATAGGCCATGGGCCAGCCCAGTTGCGGATTGGACAGGCGGCCAAGCGTCTGGTCGATCCGCCAATCGCAGGCCTTGCCCGTCAGCAATCTGCGGATGGCGGCATGGGCCTGCGCGGCGGATGGGGCGGATGCGTTTCGGATATTGCGGAACACGGCATCAAACCCGCCGCTGCCCTCGGTCCGCGTGGTCAGATGGTGATAGGCGGTCAGCGCGTCGGGGTCT
>CALRPK020000396.1:0-3330 GCA_943370015.1 Paracoccus haematequi | reverse complement strand
GGCCCGGATCGCGGCTTCTCCCTGCCGGATCACGCCGATGGGAACCAAGCCGACCGGCAGATCGGTTTGGCGTTGCAGCACGCGCACCAGATTGGCATCGCGCATCGGGTTCAGCGGATGGTCCTTCAGCGGGCTGTCGGACAAGAGCTTGCCTTGCACGAAGAGATGCCCCAGATAGGTCGTCCGCCCCGCCGCCGGAAAGGACGGGCAAGCGATGGTCAGATCGCAGCCCATGTCCTGCATCAAGGCCGCCGTGACCGGGCCAATATTGCCTGCATCCGTGCTGTCAAAGGTAGAGCAGTACTTGAACAGCACCTGCCCGGCCCCCGCCGCGCGCAAGGCCTGTGCCGCCGCCACCGATTGTGCCACGGCATCCGCCGCCGGGATGGACCGGGATTTCAGCGCCACGACCACGGCATCGGCCTCTGGGAACGGCCCCTCCGGCAGCCCCATCACTTGCACCACCCGCAAGCCGCCGCGCGACAGCATCAGGCACAGATCCGTTGCCCCGGTAATGTCATCGGCCACTGCGCCAAGCTGCATCGCTGTCTCCCGTCTCACACGCCAAAGGTGGCAGGCCCGCCCCGCCACCACCCCGAGGAAAGGCTTGCAAATCGCGGCCATCCTGCGTTAATCAGCCGATGGGAACGTTATCACCCCGCAAAAGTCAAGCTGAACGCGCCAATTCGGCGCCGTTTCACCTGCCATCCCCTTTGCCAAAGGACGCGCCATGACGCCCCAGACCGCCCGGAAAACCTGCGTGATCGGCCTTGGCTCCATGGGGTTTGGCATGGCCGGGTCCCTGCTGCGCGGCGGCTTCGAGGTGGACGGGTTTGACGTCAACCCGGACGCGGTGGCGCGGCTGGAACAGGCAGGCGGACGCGGTGGCGCAAGCCCGGCAGCGGCGGCGACGGGGGCAGAGGTGGTGCTTTGTGTCGTGGTCAATGCCGCCCAAACCGAAGCCGCGCTGTTTGGCCCGGATGGGGCGGCCACGACCATGGCCAAGGGCGGGGTGCTGCTGTCTTGCGCCACCATGGCCCCCGATGCGGCCCGCGATTTCGCGGCCCGCGCGGCGGCGCTGGGCCTTGGCTACATCGACGCCCCGATCAGCGGCGGCGCGGTCCGTGCGGCGGCGGGTGAATTGACGGTGATGGCCTCGGGCGCACCAGCCAGCTTTGACCAAGCGCGCAGCGTTCTGGATTGCATCGCGGCCAAGGTCTACGAACTGGGACCAGAGGCCGGGACCGGGGCGGCGTTCAAGATCGTCAACCAATTACTGGCAGGCGTTCACATCGCCGCCGCCTGCGAGGCGATCACGCTTGCCAAGAAGATGAACCTCGATATCGCCAAGGTCTATGAGGTGATCACGGCATCGGCGGGGAATTCGTGGATGTTTGAAAACCGCGTGCCGCATATCCTTGACGGGGATTACGCCCCGCGCAGTGCGGTGGATATCTTCACCAAGGATCTGGGCATCGTGTCAGACATCGGGCGCGGGCTGAAGTTTCCCACCCCCATCGCCTCTATGGCCTTGCAGATGTTCGTGATGACCGCGGCGGCAGGCATGGGCCGGGATGATGATGCATCCGTCGCGCGGATGATCGCGGGTTTGGCGGGGCTGGAATTGCCCGGCATGGAACCGGGGGCCTGAACCATGCCGCGCTACGCCGCCAACCTGACGATGATGTTCAACGAGGTGCCGTTCCTTGACCGCTTCGCCGCTGCGGCGGCGGCAGGCTTTGATGCGGTGGAATACCTCTTCCCCTATGACCATCCGCCAGAGGTGATTGCAGAACGGTTGCAGACCCATGGGTTGACCCAAGTCCTGTTCAACCTGCCCCCCGGCGATTGGGCAGCGGGAGAGCGGGGCTTGGCCGCCCTGCCCGACCGCCGCGACGACTTCCGCGCCTCGGTCCATCGCGCGCTGGACTATGCCAAAGCGACAGGCGTGCGCCGCCTGCATGTCATGGCCGGGAACGCCCCCCACACGGCTGAAACGCAGGCAGCCTATCGCGAGGCGCTGGCCTTTGCCTGCGACACGGCGGCCCCGCATGGCATCACGATCCTGATCGAACCGATCAACGGGCGCGACATGCCGGGCTATTTCCTGAACAGCTTTGATTTCGCTGCGGATTTGATTGCCGAGATGGCGCTGCCCAACCTTGCGCTGCAATTCGACATCTACCACCGCCAAATCCTGCACGGTGATGTTCTGATGGCCTTGCTGCGTCTTTTGCCGATCGTCGGACATGTCCAGATTGCCGCCGTCCCGCATCGTCACGAACCCGGAACGGGGGAATTGGCCGACGGTTTCATCCTGCGCAACTTGGACGCGATGGGCTACACCGGCTTTGTCGGCTGCGAATACCGCCCCGCCGGGGACACTGTGGCGGGCTTGGGCTGGCGGGACTAGACCGCAATTGCAAAACGCCCGCCGGGATGCGGCGGGCGTTTTGATGTCAACGGGTCGGATGGATCACTCCACCTCTTCGACCACCACCAGATCGCGGATGCTGGCGCCCTTGGCGTGGGACAGGGCGGCCTGATAGTCGGCAGAATGGTAGCAATCCACCGCCGCTTGCAGGCTGGGGAAGCGTGCCACCACGTTGCGGGCGCGGTCATTGCCCTCAAGCTGCACATATTTCCCGCCCCGGGCGAGAAAGACCCCGCCATGGGCTGCAATCGGTGCGCCTGCGGCCTTGGCGTATTTGCCATAGGCCTCGGCGTCGGTCACTTCGACATGGGCAATCCAGAGTGCGGTTGGCATATGTCTTACCCCTTGATCGCAGTTTCAGCGGCGGCAATCGCGGCATCGGCCAGCGCGATATCCGCGCCACCGGCCTGCGCCATATCGGGACGGCCACCGCCACCCTTGCCGCCCATCGCCTCTGCCGCCGCCTTGACCAGCGTCACGGCGGAAATGCGAGCGGTCAGGTCAACGGTCACGCCAGCGGCCACAGCCGGTTTCGCGCCGGTATCGGCAATCAACAAGACCGCGCCCGACCCCAAACGCGCCTTCATCTCATCAATCAGCGCGGGCAGGTCTTTGCCGGAAACGCCCGTCAGCACCTGCGCAAGGAAGGGCACCCCGGCCACATCCTTGGCCGCGGGGCCGGATGCCTTGCCGCCCATCGCCAATTCACGGCGCAGGGTGGCGACTTCGTTCGCCAAGGCGCGGCGTTCGTCAAACAGCGCCTTGACGCGGTCGACAATCTCGGATGCCGGGGCTTTCAGTACGGCGGCCACATCGGCCAGACGCTGATCCTGTTGGCGCAGATGGTCGAGCGCCGCTTGACCTGTCAGCGCTTCAATCCGGCGCACACCGGCGGA
>CALRPK020000395.1:0-3336 GCA_943370015.1 Paracoccus haematequi | reverse complement strand
CACCTCGGTCGAATGTGATCCGGCTTGGGCGGCGGGGATGCGGGCGTGGTTTGCGGCCAATCCGCCCAAGGGCCGCGTGACATTGCATGAGGTGGACATTGGCCCCGTGGGCGACTGGGCCCATCCCATCGACGAGTCGGGCAAGGATCGGTGGCCGGATTATCCGCAATCGGTCTGGGACAGGCCGGATTTTCAGCAACCCGATGTGGTTCTGATCGACGGACGCTTTCGCATCGCCTGCCTGCTGACGGTGGCCTTTCGCACGCGCCAGCCTGTGACGGTGCTGTTTGACGACTATGCCTCGCGCCGCGCCTATCGCACAGCGGAACGGATGTTCCGCCCCATCGCCATGCATGGCCGGATGGCGCAATTCCAGATCGACCCGACCCCGATGCCGATCCCCTGCGACCGCTGGATCACCGCCAGCTTTCACCGTCCGCTATAGGGGGGTCGTTGCTGATGATCGCTTTCCGCCAAGATGCCCCGGACCTGCCCAACACCTGCCAGAATTGGCGGCTTACCCTTGCTATGGACGAGTGCAACGCAAGGGTCGACCGTGACGCAGGATCAGAAAGCCGCCTTCGCCGCCCGGATGGAGCGTATCCAGAAGGGGGGCGTGAACACCAACCGCACCATCTTTTTCGGGATGGACGAGGCTGTTCCCCTGCCCAAGGGCGGGGTGCAGAAGGTGGTCGAAAAACGGGCTGCCAAAGCTCCTTGGGGCAAAAAAGCCAAGCGGCGCGGATCGGCGCGGGGAATTCTGCTGGCGTTGATCTTGGGCATGTTGGCCTTTCCGGCGGCGCTGCTGGCGTTCCTGCATCCCTCGCTGGGGTTGGAGGCAATGGCCGCACCCGTGCTGGGCGGCCCCTTGCCGGGGGGGCCTTTGGGGGCCGGTCTCACGCTTGGATTGGTGACAGCCTTTGTGATCGGGCTTCGCAGCCCTGTATCGTTGGTCGCGGCGGCCTGTGGGACGCTGGCCATGGCGACGGGCTTTCACAATCTGGTCCATGCCGCGCCCGATCTGGTGGCGCAGGTGTTCCCGCAGACTTGGGTCAACACCACTTTGGCGCAGACCAAGATGGGCACGCTGCTGCCCTTGACCGACTTCCTGACACTCTGACCGCGCCCCGCGCGGCGAAACGCTTCACCCTTTGGGGCCCCGCATCCGTGCGGCGGCCCCTGATCGCCATTTGAATTGGAAGAAGAAAAATGCTGGAAATCAAGAACCTGCACGTGAAACTTGAAGAAGAGGACAAGGTGATCCTCAAGGGCGTCGACCTGACCGTCAAGGCCGGGGAAGTCCATGCCATCATGGGGCCGAACGGGTCGGGCAAATCGACGCTGTCTTATGTGCTGTCCGGTCGCGACGGGTATGAGGTGACGGATGGCTCCGCCACGCTGGACGGCGAAGAACTGTTGGACATGGAACCCGAAGAGCGTGCGGCGGCGGGACTGTTCCTCGCCTTCCAATACCCGGTGGAAATCCCCGGCGTCGGCAACATGACCTTTCTGCGCACCGCGGTGAACGCCCAACGCAAAGCCCGCGGCGAAGAGGAGATGAGCGCAGGGGACTTCCTGAAGGTCGTCCGCGCCAAGGCCAAGACGCTGAAGATCGACGCCGATATGCTGAAGCGCCCGGTCAATGTGGGCTTTTCGGGCGGCGAAAAGAAGCGCAACGAAATCCTGCAAATGGCCATGCTGGAACCGAAGATGTGCATCCTCGATGAAACGGACTCCGGCCTTGACGTCGATGCGATGAAACTGGTGGCCGATGGCGTGAACGCGCTGCGCGATGCGGGGCGGGCTTTCCTTGTTATCACGCATTATCAACGGCTTCTGGACCATATCAAACCCGATGTCGTCCATATCATGGCGGCCGGGCGCATCATCAAGACCGGCGGGCCGGAACTCGCGCTTGAGGTGGAAAAGAACGGCTATGCCGACATTCTGGCGGAGGTGAACTGATGGCGCTGCCGCAAGCGAAACAGGACGTGCTGGCGGCGCGGATCGCAGGGCTTTCGCTGCCGCAGGGCGGTTGGGCGGCGGCTGCACGGTCCGATGCCTTGGCGCGGCTGTCGGCGATGGGCATGCCCGTGAAGCGCGACGAATATTGGCGCTACACCGATCCCACCAGCCTGACCGCACCCGACGCCCCGCGCGCGGCGGTGTTTGATGACAGCGACGAGGCGCCGGTTTTCGACGCGATCGACCGGGTGAAACTGATCTTCGTCGATGGCGTGTTTGATCCCACGCAATCGGATGATCCCGCAGCAGCAGGGGTCGAGATTGACCGTCTGGCCGATGTCGCCAACCGCGATATCCATTGGGCGCAGGGCCTTTACGGTGTGCTGGAAACGCGCGGGCAAACCCCGGTGCAGCGCCCGCTTGCCGCGCTGAACACCGCCTTTGCCACCGATGGCGTGCTGATCCGCGCCACAGGCAAGGCGGCAAAGCCGATCTCGCTGATCTACGTCCACCGCGATGAAACCTCGGACGCGATCCTGCATCACTGCATCAAGCTTGAAGAGGGCGCAGAGGTCACCGTTCTGGAAAACGGCCCCGCAGCCGCCCGCTTCACCAAGGTGATGGAGGTGGACGTGGCCGCCGGGGCGCGGTTCCACCACATCCGGGCGCAGGGGCGCGACCATGAACGCCGTGCCGCGACGCATGTCTTTGCGCGTCTGGGGGCAGGGGCCTTGTTCAAGTCCTTCACCCTGACCGCCAATGGCGTGATGACCCGCAATGATGCCGTGATTGAGCTTTTGGGCGACGATGCCCGCGCCCATATCGCCGGTGCAGCGGTGGGCGATGGCGATTTCCACCATGATGACACCGTGTTCATCACCCATGCGGGCCTGCGCTGCGAAAGCCGTCAGGTGTTCAAGAAGGTGCTGAAGAACGGTGCCGTCGGCGTGTTCCAAGGCAAGATCCTTGTCAAACCCGGCGCGCAAAAGACCGATGGCTATCAGATCTCGCAAAGCCTGCTCTTGGATGAGGCCAGCCAATTCCTCGCCAAGCCAGAGCTTGAGATTTACGCCGATGACGTCAAATGCAGCCATGGCTCCACCTCTGGCGCGATTGACGAAACCGCGCTCTTTTACCTGCGCTCGCGCGGGGTGCCGGAACGGATGGCGCAGTCGCTGATGGTGCTGGCCTTCTTGGCCGAGTCGATTGCCGAGATCGAGGATGAGGCGATTGCCGAAGACATCCGCAGCCGGCTGGAAGGCTGGCTTTCCCGGCACGAGCGGTAAGGATGCCGGTCGTTCCTGACATCCTGCGGTCGTGGCGCGATCCGCGAGGCGTGATCGCGCGAAAGCTGGCCGATGGCCCGCGTGA
>CALRPK020000394.1:0-3339 GCA_943370015.1 Paracoccus haematequi | reverse complement strand
TGCCCGGCTCGATCTACCTGTCGGCAGAACTGGCGGATGACGAGCAGGCGAAAGCCGTGGGTCAGTAATCCCGAACGAACCGGCCCGGGGGGATACCGTCCGGGCCGGGCCTTTGCCCCCGATGCGGGGAAACGCTGGACATCTGATGCCCGAGGTCGCCCCGATGAACGACATGCACCCGCAGACCGCCCTTGCCGCAGAGGTTGCGCCGAAAATCCGCCTGTCCGGGATCACCAAGCGGTTCGGCGGCGTCACCGCGCTGTCGGATGTGTCGGTCGACATCTACCCCGGCGAGGTGCACGCGATCCTTGGCGAAAACGGCGCGGGCAAATCAACGCTGATGAACATCATCGCCGGAGTGTTCCGCCCGACCGAAGGCACGGTGGAATTCGACGGCGTGACGGTGAACCAGATCTCGCCGGAAAAAGCGGCGGCTTTGGGGGTGTCGGTCTCTTATCAGCACCCCGCCGTGCTGGATGATCTTTCCGTGCTGGAAAACCTGCGCGTCGCGCTGCCTGCGCGGGTGTTCCAAGGCGGTGATCCTGCTGCCATCGCGCGGGGGATGCTGGATGATGTCGGCCTTGCGGTGGATTTGCACCTGCGCGCCGATGCGCTGACCGTGGCGCAAAAGCACCTGTTGGAAATCGCCAAGGCGCTGGCCACCCGCCCGCCAGTGCTGATCCTGGATGAACCCACCGCCGCGCTGGACCAAGACGCGACAGAGATGCTGTTTGACCGCATCCGCACGGTCGTGGCCCAAGGAACGGCGGTGATCTACATCACCCACCGTCTGGCCGAATTGCGCCAGATCGCCCATCGCGTGACCGTGCTGCGCGACGGACGCCACAAGGGCGGCGCCTTGGTGCGCGATGTGACGGATGACGACCTGATGGCGATGATCGTCGGGCGCAGTCTGGCCTCGGCCTTTCCGCCCAAATGCGCCGATGCCGCCCCTGCCACCAATTTCGCGGTGCGTGGCCTGTCGGGCGGCGCGTTCCATGACATCGGTTTTGCCGTCGGTCGCGGCCAGATCATCGGCATCGCCGGTGTCGAAGGCAACGGTCAGGCGCAACTGATGCGCGCCCTTGCGGGGCTGGAACCGTGGCGCGGCGAGGTCACGCTAAACGGCACCACCCTGACCGCGACCGAGGTGGCGGAAAAATCCGCCTATATGCCGTCAGACCGCCATGCCGAAGGCATCATCGCCGACCTGACCGTGCGCGAAAACGCGACCTTTTCGGCGCTGGATCAACTCAGCCGTTTTGGCATCATGAACCGCCGCGCCGAACTGACTGCGGTCAACCGCCTGTTCGGATCACTGGCGGTCAAGACGCCGGGGCTGGATGCCGGGATCCTGTCGCTGTCGGGCGGCAACCAGCAAAAGGTCGTCATGGCGCGGGCGCTGATGTCACAACCGGGCTTCATTCTGGCCGATGAGCCGACCCAAGGCGTCGACGTCGGCGCACGTTTTGAGATTTACCGCATCCTGCGCGAGGTGTCGCAATCCGGCACCCCCGTCATCGTCAACTCCTCCGACGCGGCAGAGCTTGAGGGGCTGTGTGACATCGTCATCGTGCTCTCGCGCGGCCATGTGGCCGAAACGCTGACCGGCGCGGATGTGACGGAATCCCGCATCGTCGCGGCGGCGGTCAAGGCCCAGACGCATCTGGCGGATGACAGCGCGACACCGACGACCACCCGCACAAAGGGTGGTCTGCGCGGCTTTATCCAAAGCGACAATGCCACTGTCGCGCCGCTGGCCGTGGTGATCGCGGCGCTGGGGCTTTATGTCTTTAGCCAGAACGGCAATTACTTTTCGGCCTTCAACATCTCAAACATCCTGCTTCTGGCGACGGCGCTGGGGTTCATCGCCATGGGCCAGACCATCGCACTGCTGATGGGCGGGATTGACCTGTCGGTGGGGCCGCTGGCGGGGTTCCTCGTCGTGGTGGCGTCCTTCTTCATCAATGACGGGCAAACGCCGCAGACCATTGCGCTGGGGTTCGCGCTGATGGTGGCGGGGGCCTTGGTGGTGGGGTCGGTCAACGGGCTGTTGATCCGCTTTGCCAATTTCACCCCCATCGCCGCGACGCTGGCCATGTATATCGGCCTGCAAGGCATGAGCTTTGTTCTGCGCGACGGGCCGGATGGTTACATCAACTTTGCGGTGATGGATGTCATCGGCTGGAAGCTGGGACCGATCCCGGTGGCCTTTGTCGTGCTGGTCGTCGTGGCGCTGCTGGCGGAATATGTGCTGCGCGCGCGGCGGATGGGCTGGCAACTGCGCGCCGTGGGCTCGGATGAGGGCGCCGCACGCCGCATGGGCATCCGTGTCGACCGGGTGGCGGTCTTGGGCTACATCGCCGTGGCGCTCTGCACCGCGCTGGGGGCGGTGATGCTGATGGTGCAGATCGGTGTCGGCGATCCGCAACAGGGCGTCAGCTACACGCTGGCCAGCATCACGGCGGTGGTTCTGGGCGGCACCAGCCTGCGCGGCGGGCGCGGCACCTTCATCGGCACGGTGATGGGGGCGATCCTGCTGACGCAGGTGCTGAACGCGGTCTCCTTCCTTGGGCTGTCGCAGACCTACCAATACATGTTCCAAGGGGTGCTGATCCTTGCCGCCGCGCTGATCTATTCCACCGCCCGCAGCCAGACCAAAGCCTGACCCATTTGCCCAAAACGCCCACCCATCCTGCCGCCGCTGCGGTGGGGCAGGGTCCGCTTGTCCACGCCATCGCAACAGGAGTGACCATGGATTACTTCACCGAAACCCGGTCGGTTGAGGCGGTGAACACCCGGATCGGGCCGGATGCCGATCCGCGTCTGGCGCATGTGATGGCGCGTCTGGTCGCGCATCTGCATGCCTTCGTGAAGGACGTGGCGCTGACGCAGGACGAATGGGCGGCGGCCATCGGTTTTCTGACCCGCACCGGCCAAATCTGCGACGGAAACCGGCAGGAGTTCATCCTGCTGTCGGATGTCTTGGGCGTGTCGATGCTGGTCGATGCCATCAACAACCGCCGTCCGACCGGGGCGACGGAAAACACCGTGCTTGGCCCGTTCCACGTGGATGGCGTGCCGGAATATCCGATGGGGGCCAGCATCACCAAGGATGCTGCGGTGGAAACCTGCCTCTTTGACGGCCGCATCACCGATCTGGATGGCCAACCGCTGGAGGGCGTGCGCATCGACGTCTGGTCCGACAATGAGGATGGGTTCTACGACGTCCAGCAACCCGGCGTGCAGCCCGCGCATAACAATCGCGGCGTGTTCATCACCGGTCCCGACGGGCGCTACAGCTTTCGCGGGATCAAGCCCGTCTCCTATCCCATCCCC
>CALRPK020000393.1:0-3340 GCA_943370015.1 Paracoccus haematequi | reverse complement strand
ACCTCGGCAAAGGGGCGGGTGTCGAGGATGCATTCATGCGCCACCCGGCCCTTGTTGCCCATGAACAGGATCGGATAGGACCCCGCCAGCCGCGCCGCGATGTAATTGGCGTTCAGGATCGCCACCCGCGTCGCCTGCGTCAGGCCCGCGCCGCCCATCATCAGGCAATAGGCCCAAGAGATCAGCAGGATCGACGCCGACCCATAAGGGGCCGCACTGACCGGACCTTCGCCTTTGGCCGATTCCGGATGCCCCGGCAGATAGGGCGCCAGATGCGCCTTCACCCCAATCGGCCCCATGCCCGGCCCCCCGCCGCCATGCGGGATGGCAAAGGTCTTGTGCAGGTTCAAGTGACTGACATCGCTGCCAATCTCACCGGGTTTCACCAACCCGACGAGGGCATTCATATTCGCCCCGTCCAGATAGACCTGCCCGCCGTGGTCATGCGTGATCTTGCAAATCTCACGCACGGTTTCTTCGAACACACCGTGGGTAGAGGGATAGGTGATCATGCAAGCTGCCAGCTTATCGCCCGCCTGTTCCGCCTTTTCGCGGAAGTCATCCAAGTCCACATCGCCATTCGGCGCGGATTTGACCACCACAACCTGCATCCCCGCCATCTGCGCGCTTGCCGGGTTAGTGCCATGCGCCGAGACCGGGATCAGACAGACGGTACGATGTGCGTCCCCCCTAGCGCGATGATAGGCTTGGATCGTCAACAGCCCGGCATATTCCCCCTGCGCGCCGGAATTCGGCTGCATGGAAAACGCCTCATACCCCGTAATCTCACACAGCTTTTCGGTCAGATCGGTGATCGCCTCGTGATAGCCCTGCGCCTGATCGGCGGGGGCAAAGGGGTGCAGACTGCCGAACTCCGGCCATGTGATCGGCATCATCTCCGCCGCCGCGTTCAGCTTCATCGTGCAAGACCCCAAGGGGATCATCGCGCGGTCCAAGGCCAAATCCCGATCCGACAGGCGGCGCATGTAGCGCATCATCTCGGATTCCGCCCGGTTCATGTGGAACACCGGATGGGTCAGGTAATCGGTCGTCCGCAGCATCGCCTCAGGGAATCCCAGATGGGCGCGATGGGGCGGCACGCCGTCGATGCCAAAGGCCCGCAGCACGCGGACCAGCACCTTTTCATCGGTGGTCTCATCCAACGAAATGCCCACGCGGTCGTTGCCCACCTTGCGGAAGTTCAGCCCCTCGGCCCGCGCGGCGGCGAGGATACCGGCTTGCCCCACGCCCACCTCAACCGTGATCGTATCGAAAAACGCCTTGGGCGAAACCTTCGCCCCCGCGGCCTTCAGCGCCCACGACAGGCGATTGGTCAGGAAATGCACCCGTTCCGCAATGGCACGCAGGCCCTTGGGCCCGTGAAACACCGCATACATCGACGCCATCACCGCCAGCAGCGCCTGCGCGGTGCAGACGTTCGACGTCGCCTTTTCCCGCCGGATATGCTGCTCGCGCGTTTGCAGCGACAGCCGATAGGCCTTGTTCCCGCGTGCGTCGATGGAGACCCCAACGATCCGCCCCGGCATTGACCGCTTGTAGTCATCCTTGCAGGACATGAAGGCCGCATGCGGCCCGCCATAGCCCATCGGCACGCCGAACCGCTGGCTGGAGCCAATCGCAATATCCGCCCCCATCGCGCCGGGTTCTTTCAGCATGGTCAGCGCGAGCAGGTCCGTCGCCACCACCGCTACCGCCTTGGCCGCATGCAGCGCGGCGATCTGGTCGGTGAAGTCGGTCACATGGCCGTAGGTGCCGGGATATTGGAAGATCGCGCCAAAGACCTTATCCGCTTCCAGCTTCGCCGGATCACCCACAATTACCTCAATCCCCAGTGGCACAGCGCGGGTCTGGATCACGGCGATGGTCTGCGGATGGCAGCCATGATCGACAAAGAACGCCTTGGCCTTGGACTTTGCCACCCGTTCGGCCATCGTCATCGCCTCAGCCGCCGCCGTCGCCTCATCCAGCAAGGAGGCATTGGCCACCGGCAACCCGGTCAGATCCGCCACCATGGTCTGATAGTTCAACAAAGCCTCAAGCCGCCCTTGGGCGATTTCGGGCTGATAGGGCGTATAGGCCGTATACCACGCCGGGTTTTCCAGAATATTGCGCTGGATCGCCGGGGGCGTGACCGTGCCGTGATAGCCCTGCCCGATCAGGCTGGTCATCACCCGGTTCTTCGCCGCCACCTGACGCATCCGCGCCAGCAGGTCATGTTCCGACAGTGGCGCCCAAGCCAGCGGCACCGCCTGCCGGATCGAGGCGGGAACCGTCTGGTCAATCAACTCATCCAGCGATTTGACACCAACGGCCGTGAGCATCGCCTCTATCTCCGCCGGAGAGGGCCCGATGTGACGGCGGTTGGCAAAGTCATAGGGGTTGTAGTCCACGGGGGTAAAGGTCATCTGCCGCGTCCCTTTGGAATGTGACTATTCACGCGGGCGCACCCCATGCGCGCCCGCCAAAATCCTTCGAAGGATTTTGCAAATTTCTTCAAAGAAATCTGCGCCCTTCGCCCGACCTGCGGCCTCAGCCGATCAGGTCGTTGTATTCGTCCTCGTCCATCAACCCGTCGAGGACGGTCAGATCATCCAACTTCATCTTGAAGAACCACGCCGCCCCCATCGGGTCTTCGTTCACCAATCCGGGTTGGTCGATCAGCTTTTGGTTCACCGCGACAATCTCGCCGTCCACGGGCGCAAGGATATCCGACGCTGCCTTGACGCTTTCGATCACCACGACCTCATCGCCCTCAGCGACCACGGTTTCGGGCTCCGGCAATTCGACGAAAACCACATCGCCCAACTGGGTCGCCGCATGTTCCGTGATGCCCACCACGACGAGGTCACCCTCAACGCGCAGCCATTCATGTTCCTTGGTGTATTTCATCGCAAAGCCTCAGCGTTTGTAGGTGGTGGGGACGAAAGGAAGGGCGGCCACGGTGACGGGCAGGCGCTTGCCGCGCACCTCCCCCTCCAGCCGTGTTCCGATGGTGGCGAGGGCGGTGGGCACATAGCCCATCGCAATGGGTGCTTCGATTGTGGGGCCAAAGCCGCCCGAGGTGACGGTGCCCGCAGCCGTGTCGCCTGCGAACAGCGCCGTGCCCTCGCGCATCGGCGCGCGGCCTTCGGGGCGCAGGCCAACGCGCAGACGGGTGAGACCGTGGTCAAGTTCATGCAGGATACGGTCCGCACCGGGGAAACCCCCAGCGCGGGCACCACCTGAACGGCGGACCTTCTGGATGGCCCATGTCAAACCCGCCTCAACCGGCGAGGTGGTGGTATCGATATCATGCCCATAAAGGCACAACCCCGCCTCC
>CALRPK020000392.1:0-3348 GCA_943370015.1 Paracoccus haematequi | reverse complement strand
GCCAACCGGATCGTTGCGGGCGATGGTGTCAGGGTCTGGGAAGTGGCCGCCCCGGCCTTGGCTTGGCCCGGGGTGGCGGCTGTCGTCGCGGGGCTGCTGCTTGGCCTGCCCGACAGGATGACGCGGACGCGGTTTGCCGGGGCGGTGCTGGGTTTGGCGGGTCTGGTGTGGCTGCAGGCGCAGGGCACACCGGCGCTGTTGCAAGGGGCCGGGTCCCTTGCCCGCGTGTCACCAGCCGTGGGGTTCTGGTGCCTTTTGGGCGTGCTCTTGTTGCTTGTGGCAGATGTGCTGGCCAGCATGGCCCCCAGCCCGCAAAGGCGTGCGGCATTGCTGGCCATCGCGCTCGTCGCACTCGCGGCGGTGCTGGGGTCGGGCGTGCTGTCAGAGCTTTCCGTTTTTCAGGAATACAACAGCCGCCGCGATACATTCCTTGCCGCGACATGGCAGCATCTGGGTCTGGCCTTCGGGTCGCTGGCCGCAGCGGCAGCAATCGGTTTTCCGCTGGGCATCCTGTGTCACAACCAAGCGCAACTGCGCAGCGTGACCTTGCCGATGCTCAGCTTTCTGCAAACCGTCCCATCGCTTGCCATGTTCGGCTTGATGATCCCGGTTCTCGCATGGGTCGCGACGAACGTTCCCGTCGCACGGGCCATGGGCATTGCAGGGATCGGGTTTGCGCCGTCGTTTCTGGCGCTGGTTCTTTATGCGCTGCTGCCGGTGGTGGGCAATACGGTCGCGGGGCTGGCCGCCGCGCCACAGGCTGCACGCGACGCCGCCCGTGGCATGGGCATGACGCGGCTGCAACGTCTGTGGCAGGTCGAACTGCCGCTTGGCCTGCCGATCATCCTGACCGGGCTGCGCATCGTTCTGGTGCAGAACATCGGGCTCGCCGTGATCGCCGGGCTGATCGGGGGTGGCGGCTTCGGCACCTTTGTCTTTCAGGGGCTGAACCAGACGGCGACCGATCTGATCCTGCTGGGCGCATTGCCCACGGTTGCGCTGGCACTGACAGCGGCAATTTCCATGGATGTTCTTGTTGACCTGACACGCAGGACTCCGGGGGGCCGCGATGATTGAGATCGACCGCCTGACCAAGACCTATGGCGAGGTCAAAGCGGTCGATGCCGTGACCCTGACCGTGGAAACCGGCACGATCACCGTCATCGTGGGCACCTCCGGGTCCGGCAAGACCACGCTCTTGCGCATGGTCAACCGGCTGGAAGAACCGACTTCGGGGGATGTGCGTATCAACGGCAGATCGACCCTGTCAGAGCCGCCGTACGTCCTGCGCCGCCGGATCGGTTTTGCCATCCAAGGGCATGGCCTGTTTCCGCATCACACCGTGGCGCGCAATATCGCCGCCGTGCCCAATCTGATGCACTGGCCACAAGACAAGATCGCCGCCCGTGTCGATGAACTGCTGGCGCTGTTCTCGATGGACCCGGCCCTGTATCGGGACCGCTATCCCGCCGATCTGTCCGGCGGGCAGCAACAGCGCGTGGGCGTGGCGCGGGCGCTGGCCTCTCGGCCCGATCTGATGTTGATGGATGAACCCTTTGGCGCATTGGACCCGATCATCCGCGCCCGCGCACAAGATGATCTGCACCGTATCCAACGCGAATTGGGGGCGACCATCCTGCTGGTGACCCATGACATGGAAGAGGCGATCCGTCTGGCCGACCGTATCGCGGTCATGGATGCTGGGCGTCTGGTGCAATACGGCACCCCGGCAGAGATCATCACCCATCCCGCAACCGATTTCGTGGCCGATATGGTGGGCGATGTGGAACGTCCCCTGCGGTTGCTGTCGCTGATCCCCGTGTCAGAGGTCGTCGTGGCTGGCCCAGCCCAAGGTGCCGCCCTCGCGTCGGACGCAAGCCTGCGCGCTGCCTTGTCCGCCTGTCTGTGGACCGGGCGCACGTCAGTACCGGTCGAACGGGGGGGCGTGCTGATCGGCCATGTGACGCTAGACGCGATCCGCCATCGGGCGGAATTGAAACCATGAAGATCGCCAATGCCCTGCGTCTGACGGCGCTGGTCTTTCTGGTGGCACTGGTCGTCCGCCCGCAGTGGTTTGAGGGTGTTCTTGCGCCCTTGGCCCCTGTGGGCGGGCCGGTCATCTATGAACGCAATTCGCTTTTGGCGCTTTCGCTGAACCATCTGGGTCTGGTGCTTGCCGCTTCTTTTGGGGCTACATTGGTGGCCGTCACGCTGGCCGTCCTTGTCACGCGCCCATCCGGGGCCGCGTTCCGCCCCTTGGCCCGCAGCATCGCCAACATGGGCCAGACCTTTCCCCCGGTGGCGGTGCTTGCCCTTGCGGTGCCGAGCTTTGGGTTCGGATCGGGTCCAACGCTGGTTGCGTTGTTTCTCTACGGCCTGTTGCCCATCTTGGAGAATGCGATCACCGGCCTGACCAACCTTCCCCCGGCCACGATGGAGGCTGCGCGCGCCATCGGCCTGTCGCGGTGGCAAAGGCTGACGCAGGTTGAGCTTCCCCTTGCCATGCCTGTCATTTTGACCGGCATTCGCCTCTCCGTCGTCATCGCACTTGGCACGGCCACAATCGGATCAACCGTCGCGGCCCGCACATTGGGTGAGGTGATCATCGCAGGCCTATTGACCAGCAATACCGCTTTCGTGTTGCAAGGGGGACTGATCGTGGGTCTGTTTGCGGTGCTGATCTATGACGCGATGCTGCACATTGAAAAGCGCCTCGGCCATGGCGCGCGCACCTGACCATCCCCGTTCGGCATGGGCCATTGGGTGTGACGGGGCGGGCATTTCCCAACGGGCTACCGCTCTGGAGGACAATCCCCTTGCTTCTGGCACCCGACCTCTGCGCAGCCTTTGCCGCTGTCGCGGAAGTGACGGGCTTCTCTGACCCCACCACAGCGCCCGAACCCAAGTGACCCGGACGCGCCCTAAGCCGGCGTTACACATCGGACAAACTCGCGGACAAGCCCGGTGGCTGGCTTTTTGGGCGGGCGTCTGCTGCGGCGCTTAAGTGAACAGCCCGGGCAGCGTGACCAACCGTCCAAAAGCGGGCGGGGCGGGGGCGTTGGGGACGGCCCAGATCACCGGCCAGCGCGGGGCAGGGGGCAGGGGGGCGTCCAGATCGGTCAGGATCACCAGCACAGAGGGCGCGATCTTTTCGGCCTTGGCGAAGAGATCGGCATAATCCGTGCCGCCTCCCTGCCGCAGCGACAGGTTGCGCAAAGACGCCCAGCCCTGCGGGTCCAGTCGTTTGTGTAGCGATACAGTGGTATCAAAGGCCAGCAGATGCGCCTCTGCGCCGCTGCGGCGGGTGATCGCCTCAGCCTCGGCCAGCAGCAAACGCAGGGTCAACCC
>CALRPK020000391.1:0-3359 GCA_943370015.1 Paracoccus haematequi | reverse complement strand
CGGACCGAGGGCCGGCGATGGTCAGCCTGTTGAACGCCACCTTTGCGGCGGGGGCGATCCTTGCGCCTTTGGCCTATGTCTGGGGCGGGTCGCGCCCTGTGCTGGCCTTTGGCGTGGTGGCGGTGCTTTGCGCGCTGATCTTTGTCGCTGCCCTGCCCGCCAGCCGGGATGGGGCCGAGGCGGCAAAGGCCGCAACCCAACCCTACCGCTTTCGCCCCCTGATCCTGACCTTTGCGGTCTTTGGCATCGCGACCGAGGCCTGTTTGATCGGCCTTGGACCGACCGCCCTGATCCGCGCGGGTTTGTCCGAGGCGGCGGCGGCGCAACTGCTGTCGGGCTTCTTCGTGTCTTTCCTTTTGATCCGCATCGCGCTGGTTTTCGTGGCGGGGCTGTTCCCGCCCTTCATGCTGTATATCGCCGCGATGGGGTTTTCAGCGCTTTGTGCGCTGTCGGCGGCGGTGCTGCCGCCGGGGCCGTTCTTTGTGCTTTTGGGTTTGAGTGCGGGGATGTTCTTTCCCGGCGCTTATGTCACGGCAACGCGGCAGATGGGGGATCACCCGAATGTCGCGCCGTCGATCCTTGCTGCGGGACAGGTCGGCGGGATCGCCTCGCCCATCCTGCTGGGGATGGCGATGCAGGACATGGGGGATCGGGGCTTTTTCTGGGTGATCGGTTCTGTCGCGCTGGTCGTAACGGTGGTGGCGGTGTTTCTGCGCCGCCGTATGGCTTAAGGCAAAAGCGGAACGCGGCCCTGTTCGGTCAGCCGGAACACGTCGCGCCCTTCGACGACCACCGCCGTCAATGGACCCCCGTAAGCGGCGGAGGAGTCGATGTTGACCCGGTTGCCGTAATGCGTGGCTTGGTCCAGCGCGGTATGGCCATGCACCACCAGAAAGCCGTGGTCGCGGGTGTCGTCCAGCCAACCATCACGAATCCAGACCAGATCGGTTTCCACTTGATCCACCATCGCCACGCCGGGGCGGATGCCCGCATGGACATAGACCACATCGCCGCGTTGCTGCCATGTCGGGCGGCTGTCGATGAAGTCGATATGGGATTGCGGAACGGCGGCCACAGCCTCGGCATGGACAGGGGCGATGGGGCGGTCGGCGGCGTTTTTCACGCCGTATGAGGCCAGAGTCGCCGCCCCGCCAAGGCGAGGGTGCAGCCACGACAGGCCCGGTTTCAGGCCCGGCTCCGGCTCTTTCGGGTCACGCAGAAAGCGGGTGAACATGCGGTCATGGTTGCCCTTAATCACTAGCCACGGCTGGCCTGCGGCCATGCCGTCGATCAGGTATTGCACCACGGCACGGCAATCGGGGCCACGGTCGACCAGATCGCCCAGATGGATGACCGGCGCATCCTGATCGCCCGTCCGCGCGCGGTCGGCGTTGATCAGGTCATGGACGCGTTCAAGCAAGGCGATATGGCCGTGAATGTCGCCGATGGCATAGGTTCTGGTCATGGTGCGCCCGGGGTTTCTGGCAGGAGCGGGGGGTTTCACACCCCCCGTACCCCCCGTGGGATATTTGAACAAAGGAGAAGGGGAAAGAAGAAAGGGCGGGAGTGACCCCGCCCCTGTGCCCTGCCGTCAGGCGACGTCGAATTCCAGCGGTTTGACCTGTTGGAAGAGGCCCGTGGATTCCAGCGTATCCACCACCTTCGGGTCGATCTTTTGATCCAAATACAGGATCGCAATCGCATCCTGCCCCACGCCAGAGCGGCCAAGGGTGAAATTGGCGATGTTGACGTTGTTCTTGCCCATGGTCATCCCCAGAAGGCCGATGATGCCGGGAACGTCCTCATTCGTGGTGTAGAGCATATGGCGGCCAATCTCGGCGTCGATGTTGATGCCCTTGATCTGGATGAAGCGCGGCTTGCCATCGCTGAAGCAGGTGCCCGCGACCGAGCGTTCGCGTTTGTCGGTCACCATCGTCACCTTGATATAGGCGTCAAAGGTGCCGGTCTTGTCCTGCCGCGTGGTGGAAATTTGGATGCCACGCTCCTTGGCCACCACGGGGGCGGAGACGAGGTTGACGTCCGGATTATGCGCCTTGAGCACGCCCGCAATCACCGATTGGTTCAGCGCGGCAAGGTTCATCGCAGCGACCGAGCCATCGTAGAGGATGTTGATCGCCTTGATCGGCTCATCCGTCATCTGGCCGATAAAGGCCCCCAGATGCGATGCCAGTTTCACCCACGGCCCCATCACGGCGGCTTCTTCAGCCGTCACGTTGGGCATGTTCAGGGCGTTCGACACGGCCCCGGTCAGCAGGTAGTCCGACATCTGCTCGGCCACTTGCAGCGCCACGTTTTCCTGCGCTTCGGTCGTCGATGCGCCCAGATGCGGCGTGCAGACCACGTTGGGCAGGTTGAAGAGCGGGTTTTCCGTGGCGGGTTCAACCTCGAACACGTCCAGCGCGGCACCGGCGACATGGCCCGCGTTCAGGGCATCGACCAAGGCCGCCTCATCAATCAACCCACCACGGGCGCAGTTGATGATCCGCACGCCCTTTTTCGTCTTGGCGATGTTCTCGCGGCTCAGGATGTTGCGGGTCTTGTCCGTCAGCGGCACATGCAGGGTGATGAAATCGGCCCGCGCCAGCAGGTCATCGAGTTCCACCTTGGTCACGCCCAACTGCTTGGCGCGTTCGTCGGACAGGAAGGGGTCATAGGCCACCACCTTCATCTTCAGGCCCACGGCGCGGTCACAGACGATGCCGCCAATGTTGCCCGCGCCAATCACGCCGAGGGTCTTGTTGAACAGCTCCACCCCCATGAACTTGGACTTTTCCCACTTTCCGGCATGGGTGGAAGCGTTGGCCTCAGGGATTTGCCGCGCGACGGCGAACATCATCGCGATGGCATGTTCAGCGGTGGTGATCGAATTGCCGAAAGGCGTGTTCATCACGATCACGCCCTTTTTGGAGGCGGAGGGGATGTCGACGTTGTCAACGCCAATGCCCGCGCGGCCGACCACTTTCAGGTTGGTCGCTTTTTCCAGCAGGGCGGCGGTCACCTTGGTGGCAGAGCGGATGGCAAGACCATCATATTGGCCGATGATTTCGGCCAGCTTTTCCTTGTCCTTGCCGAGTTTCGGCAGGTAGTCCACCTCGACCCCACGGTCGCGGAAGATTTGGACGGCGGTTTCGGAAAGTTCGTCGGAAACGAGAACGCGGGGGGCCATGTGCGGGCTCCTGTGAAAAATGGGATGGGGGTGCCCCCGCGCGGCTGGCGAGGGCTGGGAATTGGGGGATCAGGCGGCTTGCGCCAGCAGGGCGATCTCAGCCTCAAACGCGTGCTTGATCCACGGCATCAGGGCGGCGACATCGGCGGTTTCCACCGTCGATCCGCACCAG
>CALRPK020000390.1:0-3364 GCA_943370015.1 Paracoccus haematequi | reverse complement strand
TTGCGCATCCAATCCACGGCAAAACCGAAATCGAACCGCCCCTCCAGCATGGTCTTGTGGCGGTTGGCCATCTGCCATGATCCGGCGGCACCCTGAGAGATCACCTCCACCACCGCCGCACCATCCAGACCGGCCTTTTCGCCAAAGGCCAAAGCCTCGGACAGGCCCTGCATCAGGCCCGCGATGCAGATCTGGTTCATCATCTTGGCCAGTTGCCCGGCCCCCGACTCCCCTAACCGCCGACAGATGCGCGCATAGGCGGCGATCACAGGCTCGGCCCGGTCATAATCGGCCTGAGTGCCGCCGCACATCACCGACAGCACGCCATTCTCGGCCCCGGCCTGACCGCCCGACACCGGCGCATCGACAAAGCCAAAGCCCTGCGATCCCGCCACCCCGGCCAATTCCCGCGTCACCTGTGCTGAGACCGTGGTGTGATCGACAAACAGCGCACCCGCCGCCATTCCGGCAAAAGCACCATCCTGCCCCAGACAGACCGTGCGCAAATCATCGTCATTGCCAACGCAGGCAAAGACAATCTCTGCCCCCTGAGCCGCCGCCGCAGGGGTCTTGGTCGCCTGCCCGCCATGCTTGGTCACCCAAGCCTCAGCCTTTGAAAACGTGCGGTTATAGACCGTCACCTGATGCCCCTTGGCCGCCAGATGCCCGGCCATCGGCCCGCCCATCACGCCCAGACCCAGAAACGCCACCTTCGCCATGCGAACCACCCCCCAGTTTGTCAGTCGATTGCCCTTGATGCCGGGATGGACTAGGAAGCCATCCTGTCCCGCCCGTCAAGAACAGGCCACTTTGCGATGATCACCACCTTTCGTTGGATGCTGCGACTGCTGACCGGGATGATTGCCCTGTCGGTCGTGGCGCTGGTCATTGCCTATTGGTTCCTGTCCCGCTCTTTGCCCGACTATACCGAGACCTTCGCCCTGCCCGACATCTCTGCCCCGGTCGAGATTGTGCGCAACAACGACAACGTCCCGCATATCTTCGGCAAGACGGATGAGGATGTGTTCTTTGCCCTCGGCTTTGCCCATGCGCAGGATCGGCTGTGGCAGATGACCATGCTGCGCCGAACGGTCCAAGGGCGGCTGTCCGAGGTGTTCGGCACCCGCACCCTGAAGATCGACGAATTGATGCGCCGCTATGATCTTTACGGTCTGGCCGCGCAATCACTGGCCGTGCAGGACGCAACGACCACGGCGGCCCTGACCGCCTATGCCCGTGGCGTGAACGCTTGGATTGAACAGGTGAATGTGGGCGCGCGGGGCCGGGGTGCCCCGGAGTTCTTCTTTTTCTCCAACGAAATCGCCGCTTGGCAGCCGACGGATTCCATCGCCATCGTCAAGCTGATGGCGCTGCAACTTTCCACCCAATTGGAAACCGAGGTGCGCCGCGCCCGCCTGTCCATGCTGCTCCCTGAGGCGCGGTTGCGCGACATCCTGCCCGATGATCCCGGCTCTGCCGTGATGGCGGCCCCCGATTACGCGGCCCTGATGCCGGGGGTGATCCCATCGACTGCGCCCTTGCGCATGGCGACGGCGGACCCCCTGTCGCCTTTCCTGCGGGCGGATTTCGCGGGCGCGTCGAATGCTTGGGCCGCGGCCCCCACGCGGTCTGCGGCGGGGGGCACTCTGCTGGCCAATGATCCGCATCTTGGCTTTACCGCGCCAACGCTCTGGTATCTCGCGCGGTTGGAATTGCAGTCGGGCGGTGTGATCGGGGCCACCATTCCGGGCGTTCCCTTGGTTCTGTCCGGACGGTCGGACAAATTCGGCTGGGGCGTCACCGCCAGCTATGCCGATGATCTGGACGTGATGATCGAAAAGCTGAACCCGGCGAATACCGAACAATACCAGACCCCGGATGGCTGGAAGGATTTCGTCACCCGCCGGTCGATCATCAACGTCAAGGATGCCGCGCCCATCACCATCACCCTGCGCTGGACCGACAATGGCCCGGTGCTGCCGGGATCGCATTATGACCTCGGCTCTGTCACGCCGCCCGGCCATGTTGCGGCACTGGCGTGGACCGCGCTGGCGGCGGATGACACCACCATGTCGGCGGCCATGGCGCTGATGCGCGCGGGCACGGTGGCGGATGCGATCAAGGCCGGCTCTGGCGTCGTGGCGCCGGGGTTGAACCTGATGCTGGCCGACCGCAATGGCATCGCGATGCAGACTGTCGGCCGCATCCCCCTGCGCGACGCCCGCCACCAGACCCAAGGCCGCATGCCCGCCGCCGGGTGGGAGGCGATCAACCGCTGGCAAGGCACCCTGCCCTATGACCAGAACCCGCGCGAGGTGAACCCGTCCTCGGGCCTGCTCGGCAATACCAACAACAAGACGGTGGACCGCCCCTTCCCGAACAACGTCTCCTTCGACTGGGGCGATACGCAGCGCATCCAGCGCTGGCTCACCCTGATGAAAACGCGCGAGGTGCATACACGCGAAAGTTTCATCGAGGCGCAGCTCGACACCGTCAGCTTCACCGCGCGGTCACTGCTGCCGCTTGTCGGTGCGGACCTGTGGTTCACCGGCGACGCCGCCCCCGAAGGCACGCCCGAGCGGATGCGCCAACGTGCGCTGGAACTGCTCGCGGCATGGAACGGTGAGATGAACGAACATCTGCCCGAACCCCTGATCTATCAGGCATGGCTGCGCGCCCTGAACGAACGCCTGATCCGGGATGAGCTTGGCCCCTTGGCCGATGAATTCACCCATCCCGATCCGGTGTTCATCGAACGGGTGTTCCGCAATATCGATGGCGCGTCAATCTGGTGCGACATCATCCAATCGGCCCCGGTGGAAACCTGCACCGATCTGGCCCGCATGGCGCTGGATGACGCGCTGCTGCAACTGTCGGAAAGCTATGGTCCCAACGTGGAAAGCTGGCGCTGGGGCGATGCGCATCAGGCCACCCATGACCACCCGGTGATGGGCGAGGTGCCGGTCCTGCGCTACTTCGTCAACATCCGCCAATCCACCAGCGGCGATGAAAGCACGCTGATGCGCGGCAGCACCAAGGGCACGGGGCCGGAACCTTACCTGAACGTCCATGGCGCGGGCTATCGCGGGGTCTATGACTTCTCCGACCCGGATTCGTCGGTCTTCATCACCTCCCCCGGGCAATCGGGGCATCCGCTGAGCCGGTTCTACGATGATCTGGGCGTCTTGTGGCGGCGGGGAGAGTATATCCCGATGTCGCTGGACCCTGCCCTTGCCCGTGCGGCAGCCGTGGGCGTCACGACGCTGACCCCGGCAGAATAAGGGCCGGGTTTCCCCGGCCCTTGGGCGTCAGAGCGCGGCCTTGACCACCTCGGCCAGCGGCGTGGTCGGGCGGCCAATCAGGC
>CALRPK020000389.1:0-3365 GCA_943370015.1 Paracoccus haematequi | reverse complement strand
TCAGCAACCAGTATTTGACTTGTTCGATCGTGCTGAATTTCTGCACGTCCCCGTCAGAAGACAGGACAAAGGTAAGGGGTTGCCCCCAGTGGATTTCGATCAACGAGATATCTTTCTTAAGGGATGAACGGTCTGCGCGGTTCGCATCTGCGCCGTTCGTGGTTATGCGAGCCCGGTATCGAACCGGTTCCGCACTCAGTTTTTGCGCCAGAGCTCAGGCAAGGACGAGATTGACGGCCGACTCGCGGCCATTGCGATCACGTTCCAGATCAAAGGACACGGCCTGTCCATCATCAAGACGGTCGATTCCGGCGCGTTCCAGCGCGGTCACGTGAACAAAAACGTCCTTCGACCCGCCTGCGGGTGCGATAAATCCAAAACCTTTGGTTGAGTTAAACCATTTCACGGTGCCAGTGGCCATCGTGATGTTCCTTTCATGGGTGCCGCCCGCAAGATGCGACGGCCCGGCAAAGCTGAAAATCTAAAGCTGAGCCGAAAGGGACAGGTCCGAAAAACAGAAAGCGCTTATAACTCATACAGCAAGACGGGCACGATTGCCATCAGAAGATTCGTGAAAGTGATCATGCGCGTGGTTAGATGCTGTTTTCGTTGCAAACTATTCATCAGCTGCTCAGCGTGACCGGAACACGCTACTTAGCCGCAGTGCTAAGCTTCTCGATCAGAGTTTCGGCGCTGAAGGGCTTGTTCACCATCATCTCCTCACCGAAAGCCCTTTCCAGCGCGGTTCTGACACGACCAGTCATAACGGTGAAGGGAGACGCCCTTGCGTCGTAGCAGATGTGCAACGGAACAAGCTTTCTCTTGGCCAAGGCTGACATCCAGCACGGCCCGGTTGCGTGTTCCATGCCCCGAAGTTTTTCCCAACGCCTCGGCCCCTGACACTGCGAGACCGACGATCTCTGCCCCTGTGCGGCACGGATGTGGCCAAGTGCTCGGCCATGAAGAATGCCATGGTGACGCGCGTATGTTCCATCCTATCGATATGCGTCTGGCTTTTTGCGTGGCCGGCGGTCTGAACTTGCCCCTCCCATTCTAATCCCGAGGCTGGGGAGAGGCGATCCACGTCAACTTTAGGGGAAGACCTGCGTAACGCGGGCATGTGACGGCGGCCTATCTTGTCGCATCGGCCGTCGTGACGCTGGTCATCTCACCGGTGCAGCGCCTTGTGAGGAAGTCACTGTATTCGCGGCGCTGATCTTTCCTCCGCACTGTGTCCGCGTTCTGACGGCGTGGTTGTTTGGGTGGCGATCCTTCGTCTACCTCTTCTTCGCTGTCACCATTGCTTTCAAGGCTTGGACACGGCGTCGGCGGCATCGACGGATCATACGGCGCAAAGACCGACGCTGCGATGTCGGCATTCCTTGCGGAAAACGGCAAAGACTATGATGGTTCGATGGATGCGACAGACGTCTCGGCGCTGAAGGCGGCAGCAGCGGAACGCGGGATTCGCCTGGCACCACTGCCGGGATACGACATCGAACATGCGGACGACGGCCTGCTTTACGGAAAGTCCCGCGCGAGGCCGTCCAAGCCCGCATCGGCAGTGCCGAACGTTTCTTAGGTCTAAGTGTCGATGCCCGGTCGGGTCTGGCGGCCTATTTCCTTTCAAGCCTTGCCACGGCCATCCAGCACGGACCTGCTGTGTCTGGCCTTGCAGAACGACCAACGCGCTGGCCAGCAATGACGACACCATCCGCCGCCGCGCCCATCTGGAACGGGCCGAGGCCTTCATCAACAGCAACCTGAAAGACCCCGCCCTCTCACCCGGTCGCGTGATTTCGCTGCGGCTTTCCCGACCACGCGCAATTCTGCCGCCAGTATCGCGCGCGCTTTGGCCCCACCCGCGGCAAGGCGCGGCCAAAGCGCTAGGCGGGATCAGGTCAGCGCGTCGAAAAAGCGGACCATCTCTGTCGAGGCGTCCGGGCCTGCGGGATCAGCAAAGCTGCCACCCCGCGCGCCACCGGACCATGCATGGCCTGCGCCGTCGATGCGCCAGAGTTCGACGCTGTGGCCCGTCGCGTTGCGGCCCGTCAGCACGTCAAACCTGCGCCCGCCTGCCGTGCCCGACCGTTCGGTGGTGGCGGTCAGCACGCCGGCCAATCGACCGGCATTGACGGGGGCGACCGTCGTGTCGGCGGACCCTTGAAAGAGGATGCAATGCGACGGCACCGCCGCGCCGCGCGGATTACCTTCGCCGCGCATCGCCCCAAAGGCGCTGACCACGTCATGGGCCACCCCTGTCGGCAGGCCGGAATGGATGCCCACCGCGCGGAACAGATCCCGATGCGTCTGCGCCAGAATTGCCGCCATCGCCCCGCCCGCCGACAGGCCCGCCGCAAAAACCCGCCCCTTGGGCACGCCATGCTTGGCCGCGACATGGGCTGCCAGATCGGCCAGAATCGCAGGCTCGCCCGCTTGCGCGGCTTGATCACTGGGCCGGAACCAGTTCCAGCAAAGCGAGGTGTTATGGCTTCGGCCTTGCTCGGGGTAGACGACGATCATCCCCTTTTGTGCGGCGGCCATGTGCATCTGCGTTCCCTTGGCAAAATCCTCGGGCGTCTGGGTGCAGCCGTGCAGCATCAGGATCAGACCGCGCACCGGCAGATCGGCATCCGCCGGGCGAAACACGCGATAATCGCGCGCGCCATGCGGGGTATCGTGGCGCGCGGCGTCGATCACCATCGTTGCGGGCACCTCGACCGCAGGGCGGCTGGTGTTCGGCGGCGTGAAGGTCCCGCCCGGTTTCTGCGCCAAACCGGCCAAAACTTCGGACAACGGGCGGCGCTGCGACGGTGCGGCGGTCTCTCTGTCCGGTGCAATCGGACCTGCCCCGCCGGTTTCGCCGGACAGCGCCTGTTGGATCAGTCTGGTCGCCTCCGCAGGGTTTGACGCGCGAACGAGGTCAAGCGATTGGCGCATCGCCTCGGCAAATTTGTCGGTCATGAGATATCCTGATAGCGGCCGTGGCCGTGCCGTGAAGCGGACGCCACCTTGTGCCGCGTCCGAAGGGCGGTCTTGCCCTGATGAGGCGACGAAACCCCGCCTTGGTCAGACTGCAACTGCGGCGGCGCGCATTGGTTCATTTCCGCCGCAAGGTTTCGGCAGCGCGGCTGGATCACGGCGCGTCGCGGCGGGGGTTACCAGTGCTGCGTTCCGGCTGCGCCCTTGATGCGCCCGTCAAGGTTGGGCGTGACCCAGCCGCCGTAGAAATCGCCCGGTTGCGGGATGACGCGCAGCGGACCGACCCATGCCTCATCCATCAGGCCTGCGTAAAAGGCGACATATCCGGCCAGCGGCGTGAACCTGTAGGTCGGGGCGTCATAGGCCCATGCGGCGCGACGGGC
>CALRPK020000388.1:0-3365 GCA_943370015.1 Paracoccus haematequi | reverse complement strand
GGGGCCGATCCGCCCTTGGCCACCGCGCCGAGCGATTTTTCAAGGATCGTCGTCAACCCGCCGCGCTTGTTGCCGGGGCTGGGATTGTTGTTCATCTCACCGCCGTTGCGTTCGCAGTAATCCTCCCACCAGCGGATGCGGGCGATCAGCTTCTCACCCACTTCGGCACTGACCGCGCGGCGGGTCAACAGGTGTTCCGCGCCGTAGATTTCCGAGGTTTCCGACAGGATCGTGGTGCCGCCATGCTGCACAAGGATGTCCGATGCCACACCCAGCGCGGGGTTGGCGGTGATGCCGGAATAGCCATCCGACCCGCCGCATTGCATGCCGATCACCAGTTCCGACACGGGGATGGGTTCGCGCGCATAGGTTTCGGCGACCAGCGCCATTTCCTGCAAGGCTGCAATCCCGCGCTCCACCGTGCGACGGGTGCCGCCCTCTTGCTGGATCGTCATGTGGCGGAAGTTGTTGTCGCCGCGCATCCGGCCCTTGCCCACAAGGTCCGGCACCTGCATCACCTCACACCCCAGACCCACCAGCAGGATACCGCCAAAGTTCGGGTTCTTGGCATAGCCGCGCAGGGTGCGCATCAGGGTGGCATAGCCTTCATCCGACCCCGACATCCCGCAGCCAGAGGCATGGGCGATGGGGACGATGCCATCAACATTCTTCAAGGCGCGGAACCAGTCGGTCTTTTCCGCCTCTTCCGCGATGAAGCGCGCGACGGATCCCGAGCAGTTGACCGAGGTCAGCACCCCCAGATAGTTCCGTGTCCCCGCCCCGCCATCCGGGCGGCGAAAGCCCATGAAGGTGCGGGTCGCCGGTGCGGGCGGCAGCGGTTTGAGGTCCGCGCCAAAGGCGTAATCCTGCGCGTGATCCGACATGGCAAGGTTTTGCACATGCACATGCCCGCCCACCGCAATATCCGCCGTCGCCGCGCCGATGATCTGGCCGTAACGACGCACATTCTCACCCGCCGCTATGGCACGGTTGGCCAGTTTGTGGCCGCGCGGGATACGGTCCGCCGCGACCACGCCAAGGCTTTCCGCCCCCGGCAAGAGATCGGCCAGTGCGATATCGACATTGTCGTCAGCGTGCAGGCGGATGGTCAGAGCCATGATATCCTCAGGAATTCGGGGAAAGCGTTGACAGGGCGCGGTCCAGATGGGTGTAACCGCCATCGACGAACAGCCATTGCCCGGTGGTATGGCCCGCGCGCGGCGACAGCGCAAAGACCACGGTATCGGCCATCTCGCGGTCCAGCGTCATGCGCTGACCCAAGGGGATGCGCGCGGTGATCTCGGCCAGTTTGGCATCGCGGTCGGGCAGCGTGTTCAGCCAGCGGTCATAGAGCGGGGTCATCACCTCGGCCGGGATCACGGCATTGACGCGCACGCCATCGCCCGCAAAGGCCGCCGCCCATTCCCGCGTCAGCCCCAGTTGCGCGGCCTTTGCCGCGACATAGGCGGATGTCCCGCCCTGCCCGGTGACAGCGGTTTTGGAGCTGATGTTGACGATTGCCCCCTTGGCGGCCTTCAGGTCATCGCGCAGCAGATGCACCAATGTGTAGTAATGGATCAGGTTCTGTTCGAGCGAGGCGCGAAACGCCTCTGGTCCCGCATCCAGACCCACACCGTCATTCGCCCCGGCATTGTTGACAAGCGCGTCCACCCGGCCCCAGCGGGCATGGGTTTCGGCCACTGCCGCCCGGCAATCCTCATCGCGCGACAGGTCGGCCTTGATCCATCCGGCCCGCGGCGACAAAGCGGTCAGGCGGTCCAGAAAGCCACCTTCGGGTGCGCGGCGGGCATAGATCACCGGGATCGCGCCCTCTTCGGCCAGCACGGTGGAAATCGCGGCGCCAATGCCCGACCCGCCGCCGGTCACGACCACGACCTTGTCCTTTAGCCCCAAATCCATCCCGCCCTCCGATATGCGTCCCTTTGTGGCGCGGCCTGCGAGGAATGCAATCGGAATTTCACTAGCGGAACAGAATTTCGCCAGCAAATCGCAGCATCGCCTCCCGCAGCGCCCCTCCTGCGCCGCCCTTCGGTTCTAGCGTCCGGGCGCGGGCTTGTCGACAAAGGTGCGCGCGCGGTGGATCAGCGCATCACAAAGGGATCAGGGATCGGATCGTCCGAGGTGCGCAGCCACACCGTCTTGACCGTGGTGTAGTCCAAGGCCGCCGCCATCCCGCCTTCGCGCCCATGCCCGGAAAGACCAAACCCGCCAAAGGGCGCGATGGGGGAGACGGCACGATAAGTGTTGACCCAGACGATCCCCGCGCGAATGCCCCGGATCATCCGATGCGCCCGCGTGAGGTTCGTGGTGAACACGCCCGAGGCAAGGCCATAGGGCGTGGAATTGGCCAATTCTAGCGCCTGTTCTTCGGTGTCAAAAGCCTGCACACAGAGAACCGGGCCGAAGAATTCTTGGCTCAGCCCCGGCGCATCGGGGGCATCGCTGCAATCAAGGATGGTGGGCGGGAAAAAGAACCCGTCGCCCTCCAGCGCCTTGCCGCCCGTGACCAACCGCGCCCCCTTGGCGACAGAGGCTTCCACCAATGCCTCAATCCGGTCCCGCTGGCGGCGGGTGCAGAGGGGGCCGACTTCGGTGGTCATCTGATCCGGCGCGCCGATCTTCACCGCCTCGGCCTTGGCTTTCAGGCGGTCCAGCATCGCGTCCTTGACGCCGCGCTGCACCAAATGGCGCGATCCGGCGACACAGCTTTGCCCCGTCGCCGCGAAAATCCCGGCCACTTGGGCATTGGCGGCGGAGTCGAGATCGGCATCGTCAAACACGATGAAGGGCGACTTCCCCCCCAACTCCAACGACGTCCGCGCCAAATTCTCAGCCGATCCGCGCACGATATGCCGCGCGGTTTCAGGCCCCCCGGTAAAGGCGATATGGGCGACCAAGGGATGTGTCGCCAAGGCCTGCCCCGCATCCGGCCCCCCGGTCAGGATATTGACCACCCCCGCCGGAAAGCCCGCCTCTTGCACCAGACGAGCGAATTCCAGCAAGGGCGCAGGGCCATCTTCGGACGCTTTCAGCACCACACAGCAGCCCGCCGCCAAAGCGGGGCCGAGTTTCACCGCCGACAGGAACAACTGGCTGTTCCATGGCACAATCGCCGCCACCACGCCCACGGGTTCACGGCGCAGCCAGACCTCCATATCCGGCTTGTCGATGGGCAAATGCGCGCCTTCGATCTTGTCGGCGAGGCCTGCGTAGTAGCGGTAGTATTCCGCCACATAGGCAATCTGCGCCGATGTCTCACGGATGATCTTGCCGGTGTCGCGGGTTTCCAGCGCCGCCAGACGCGGGGCCGCCGCCTGCACCAGATCGGCCAAACGATAGAGCAG
>CALRPK020000387.1:0-3367 GCA_943370015.1 Paracoccus haematequi | reverse complement strand
TTTGAGGGATATGGGATGCTGGCAGGGTTTGGTCCCGCGATGGCGCGGGCGCATGGAGTTGATCTTGCGCGGGGGGCCTTTGGCGCGCTGCTGGGTCTGGCCTTTGCCGCGCTGGTCAGCGCGGCGAGTGGGGCGCCGGTCTGGCTGATCGCGCCCTTCGGGGCCTCGGCGGTGCTGCTTTATGCCGTGCCGAACAGCCCGCTGGCGCAGCCTTGGTCGGTGTTCTGGGGCAATGTGCTGTCGGCGCTCGCGGGCCTTTCGGTGGTGCATGTCTTGCCGCCGGGGCTGTGGCTGGCCCCTGTGGCGGTGGCCTTGGCCATCGCGGTGATGCTGCTGGCGCGGGCGCTGCATCCGCCGGGAGGGGCCGTGGCGCTGCTGGTGGCGCTGTCGCCGCCTTTGGGCTGGGGCTTTGCGCTGACGCCTGTGGCCAGCGGCACGGCAGCGTTGATCGTGGCGGCATTGGTCTGGAACCGCATGGTGGGCCGGGTCTATCCCTTTCGCACGCAGGCGACGCCCGGACCGCATGGCACGCGCGACCCCGCCCCGCCAAGCCGGGTGGGCGTGGACCCCGCGCAGATGGCAGGCATCCTTGATGCCTATCGCCAATCGGCGAACCTTGGAGTGGCCGATCTGTCCCGGCTTGTGGGCGCGGTCGAGGATGCGGCGGCGGCGCGCAAGCTGGAAGGCTTCACCGCCGCCGACATTATGTCACGCGATCTGGTGACGGTGGGGCCTGAGGCGGGATTTGACGCGGTGGCTGAGGTGTTCCGCAGCCGTGGGTTCCATTCCCTGCCGGTGGTAGACGGGGATAGCCTGCAAGGCGTGATTTTCCAGATCGACCTGATCCGTGCGCCGGGGGCAAAGGCCGCCGCGCTGATGCGCCGGGGCCTGCCGCAGGCCATGCCCGACACGCCGGTAGGTGCGCTGCTGCCCATGCTGGAGGATGGCGGGGCCGAGGCGGTGCCGATCATGCAGGGCGCGGCCATCGTCGGGATCGTGACCCGGACCGACCTGATCTCTGCCCTCGCCCGTCGTCTGGCGCGGATCAGCCCCGCTTGAACAGGGCGAAGGCGGGCGCGATAACCTTTGTCGCCACCGGGATCAGCAATAAGCCAAGCGCCAGTCCAAACACACCGTCCAGTGCCGCTGTCACCGCCCAAGTGACAAACCCCGCCGCCGCAGGCAGGGCATGGGCCGCAAGCTCTGCCGCGTGGTGGATGGGATCGTAAAGGCCGTTCCAGCCCAATTCGTGCAAGCCATGCACCACGATGTTCCCGCCGACCCAAAGCATCGCCGCCGTGCCCACAATCGACAGGAACGCCATCAGCTTTGGCATCGCCAGCACCAAGCCGCGCCCAAGCCCGCGCCATGGCGCTGTGCGTCCGGTGGCGGCCATGTGCAGCCCGATATCGTCCATCTTCACGATCAGCGCCACGGCCCCATAGACCGCTACGGTGATCATCGTGCCGACAACGGCCAGCGTGATCGCCTCCATCCACAGGGAGCTGTCGGGGATTGCGGCCAAGGAAATGGTCATGATCTCAGCCGACAGGATGAAGTCGGTCTTGATGGCCCCGGCGATCTTTTCCTCTTCCAGACGGGCGGGGTCAGCGGGATCGAGATCGGCCTCCACCTCATCCGAGGCATGGGGGAAGAGGACATGGAACACCTTCTCAGCGCCTTCGAAGCAGAGATAGGCCCCGCCCAGCATCAACAACGGCGTGATGACGAAGGGGGCAAAGTAATCCAGCGCCAGAAGCCCCGGCAGCAAAAGCAGCAGCTTGTTCTTCAGCGATCCCAGCGCGATGCGCCAGATGATCGGCAATTCGCGGTCAGCCTGAAAGCCGTGGACATACTTCGGCGTCACGGCGGCATCGTCGATCACCACGCCTGCCGCCTTGGCCCCGGCCTTGGCCGCCTGCCCCGCGATATCGTCAATCGAGGCAGCCGCCACCTTGGCAATCGCCGCCACATCATCCAGCAGCGCAATCAAACCGCTCATCCAGCCACCTCATCCAATACCTTGTTCTTGATAGACTAGCGCCCGCCGCGTTGCAAAGGCTCCAACCGTTAGCGCAAACGGGCAATGTTTACGCTAACACCATGATAAATGGTCATTTTTTTTCTTGCAGCGCTGCGGCATTCGCGGCAAGGGCAGGATATCCCGCAGCAGATCTTCGGAGTATGGCATGACCATCACCATCGGCATCAACGGTTTCGGGCGCATCGGGCGCTGCACTTTGGCTCATATCGCCGAAAGCAATCGCAACGACGTGCAGGTGGTGGCGATCAATGCCACGGGACCGATTGAGACCAATGCGCATCTGTTGAAATACGACTCGGTGCATGGTCGGTTCCCCGGCACGGTGAAGGTCAAGGACGACACGCTGGACCTTGGGCGCGGTCCGATCCGGGTGATGTCCACCTACAATCCCGAAGAGTTGGATTGGGACGGTGTCGATGTGGTGCTGGAATGCACTGGCCAGTTCAACGACCGTGACAAGGCGGCGGTGCATCTGGGGCGCGGGGCCAAGCGGGTGCTGGTGTCGGCCCCGGCGAAACGTGCTGACAAGACGGTGGTTTACGGCGTCAACCACCGGGCGTTGACGGCGGAGCATCTGGTGGTGTCGAACGGGTCCTGCACGACGAATTGCCTCGCCCCGCTCGCCAAGGTGCTGAATGACGCCATCGGGATCGAGTCGGGCATCATGACCACGATCCACAGCTATACCGGCGACCAGCCCACGCTGGACCGGCGGCACAAGGACCTCTACCGCGCGCGCGCGGCGGCGATGGCGATGATCCCCACCTCCACCGGGGCGGCCAAGGCGATCGGAGAGGTCTTGCCCGAACTGGTAGGAAAGCTGGACGGATCGGCGATCCGCGTCCCCACCCCGAATGTCAGCGCGGTCGATCTGACCTTTGTCGCGGGCAAATCGGTGACGGTTCAGGACGTGAACGACATCGTGCGCGCGGCGGCGGCGGGCTATATGGGCATGGTGCTGGCCTATGACCCGGAACCAAAAGTATCCATCGACTTCAATCACACGCCACATTCGTCTATCTTCGCGCCAGACCAGACCAAGGTTGTGGGTGGCCGCACTGTCCGCGTATTGTCATGGTATGACAATGAGTGGGGCTTTTCCTGCCGCATGGCCGATGTGGCCGGTGTGATGGGGCGGCTCCTCCAGTAACCGGAGGGGTCGTGACAGACCGCATCGCCCTGTGGCTTGCCTTACTGATCACCGTCGTGGTGGGATCTGACTTTATCTTTGATGACGGCTCTATTCTGCTGTTTCTGGCGCGAAAACTTTTCATGTTCGTGGAATACTTGTCCTTCTGGCGCTGACCCTGCACGAGTCGGGTT
>CALRPK020000386.1:0-3371 GCA_943370015.1 Paracoccus haematequi | reverse complement strand
CGATTAGCGCAAGCGTGCCGTCGATCACTTCGCCAAGGTTGTGCGGCGGGATGTTGGTCGCCATGCCGACGGCGATACCGCCTGCGCCATTGACCAGCATATTGGGAAAGCGCGCCGGAAGGACGGTGGGTTCCTTGTCCTTGCCGTCGTAATTGTCCTGAAAATCGACGGTTTCCTTGTCGATATCGGCCATCAGAAAGGCGGCGGGCTTGTCCATCCGCACTTCGGTATAGCGCATCGCAGCCGCGGAATCGCCGTCCATCGAGCCGAAGTTGCCCTGCCCGTCCAGAAGCTTCAGCGACATCGAAAACGGCTGCGCCATCCGCACCAAGGCGTCGTAAATCGCGCTATCGCCATGCGGGTGGTATTTCCCCATCGTATCGCCCACGGGACGCGCCGATTTGCGATAGGATTTGTCATGCGTGTTGCCGGATTCATGCATCGCGTAAAGGATGCGCCGGTGCACCGGTTTCAGCCCGTCGCGCAGGTCGGGGATCGCGCGGGAGACGATCACGCTCATGGCATAGTCAAGATAGGCAGTCTTCATCTCATCCGAGATTGACACCTGCGGCCCGTGCCACGGGTTTTTCGGGGCAGAATCTTCGGTGTTTTCCGGGGTATCGGGCGTATCGGTCAAAGCGCCTGCGCCTTCCTGCATGTGGTCTAGATATGGTTGATCCAGACCTTACACCATCCCGTATCTGGGGTGCAATGCCGCAGGGCGCGGGCTTTCAGCAGCCACGGCGGATGAGTGCCAATATATTGAAATCGTTGACATATATTGCAGTCATGGCAGGCTGTTGCAACAGGTACGTGACAAGAGGTTCAACATGCCCATCACAAGCGATCATTCAGAGACCGCCTTGATGCTGAAAGGCTACGGTCTGACCACGGCGGAAATCTTCTATCGGATGCCGGATTATCGCAACGTTCTCAATACCTTCGTCTGGCAGCACTATGACGTGGCCCCCGATTATCCCGAACTGTTCCGCTTTATCGAATTCTGGCAGGACAAGATCGAGGGCCCGCTGCATTCCGTCCGCTTCACCCATCGCAAGCTGATCAGCCCCGGCGAATGGCGCAATGTGGTGGGGGAGTTTCGCTTGCACTGAACCGCTAGGCCTGCGGCAGGCTGGCCAGAAAGCGTTCCAAGGCGCGGGGTTCGATGGGTTTGTACAACACGCCGACCCCCAGCGCCGCCGCTGCTGCGGCCAAAGCCTCGGAATGATCGGCGGTGATGATGCGCGCAGCCACGGGGCGATGGCGGGTTTGGACGGTGTGCAAGAAGGCCAGACCGTCCATGCCCCGGCCAAGCGCGTGATCGACCACAAAGCAATCGGGCAGGATGCCAAGCTCATCGATCAGATCAAGCGCGGCTTCGGCACTGTCAGCCTCAAGCACATTGACGCCCCACTTCTCCAGAAGATGCGCCATCGCGCGGCGCAGGGGATCGTCGCTTTCCACCAGAAACACGATGCGATCCGCCACCGATGGCCGGGGGCCGCGTTCGGCAACGGGGGCGATCTCCACCGCTGCCGCCTCGGCCAGCGGCACCTGCACCATGAAACTGGTGCCCCGCCCCACTTCGGATTGCAGCCCCAAGGGATGGCCCAACAGGCCGCAGGCGCGTTCGACGATGGCAAGGCCCAGCCCCATGCCTTCGGACGCGCTGGCCCTCGCGTTCAGGCGGTGGAATTCCTTGAAGATATTGTCCTGTTCATCCTCAGGAATCCCCGGCCCGGTGTCATGCACTTCAAGCCGAACCATCCCTGCCCCGCGCCGCGCCCCCACCAGAACGCGGCCACGGTCGGTGTAGCGGATCGCATTGCCGATCAGGTTTTGCAGAATGCGCCGCAGATAGCCCGCATCGGACAGCACCACCGCCTGCGACGGCACCACGGTCAGCCGCAGCCCCTTGGCCGCTGCAATCGCGCCGAATTCGTCGTTCAACTGCGCCAGCAAGCGATCCAGGGCGACCGGCCCCACCGACACCGCCGCCCGTCCCGATTCCAGCTTTGAGATATCCAGCAAAGCGCCCAAAATCCCCTCGACCGACAAAAGCGCGTTTTCCGCCTTTTCCAGCGCCGAGCGGGAGGCCGCCGTCAACCCGTCATCTGCAATCGACGACAAGAACAGCTTGGCCGCCGAGAGGGGTTGCAGCACGTCATGGCTGGCCGCCGCCACAAATCGCGACCGGCTGGCATTGGCGCGTTCGGCATTTCCCAGCGCGTCCTCAAGCTCCAGCGTGCGCGCCATCACCCGCGCCTCCAACGTTTCATTGGCGCGGCTCAGCGCCTCAATCGCGGCGCGTTCGGCGGTGACATCGGTGAAACTCATCACGAAACCACCGCCCGGCATGCCCTCGGCAAACACGTCAAGGATCATGTCCGGCCCGCGCCGCATCTCAAAGCGCAGGCCGACCCGCGCGCCCGGACCCTGCACCCAAGCCGCCAGCCGTGCCGCCGTCATGCCATCGCCAAAGCGGAAATCCGGGCGCAGCGCGTCGATCACATGGTCAAACCCCGCCCCCATGCGCAATCTGGCAAGCGGCAGCGCCAGCAGGCTGACAAGGCGTTGGTTCCAGCCCACCAAATGCGCCTCGGCGTCGAAGATACAGACGCCTTGGCTCAGGTGATCCAAGGTGGCCCGGATCACCCGCGCCTGTTCGTCCAGCATCTTGCCGCGTTCCTGACGTTCCAGCCGGACAAGTTCGGTGACTTCGGTCTGCAAGATCACCGTGCCGCCGCCTGCGGTGCGATGCTCAGACACTTGCACCCACCGATCCCAGACCATGCGGACGTTGAAGATCACATGCTGATCCTGATGCCGCCGATGCCGGGCGATGGCCCAAGCTTCCGGCGTCTCGCCTGCGGGAAGTTCCAGAAAGCGCGACCGGCTGACCCGCTCCACATAATCGGCAAAGCTCAAACCGGGGCGCAGATGTTCGCGCACATCCAGCATGTGCATCCCGAAACGAGAGTTGCACAGCACCAGCACATCCTGCGCGTCGAACAGGGCAAAGCCTTCCTGAATCGTCTCAATCGCGTTGGACAGGTTCTGGCGCGCGGCCTCGGTCTCGCGGTTGGCGGCGGCCAGACGGCCATTGCTTTCGTTCAGCAAATCCAGCGCATGTTCCAGATCGCGCGTGCGCTCGCGCACCTGATCTTCCAGCATCGCCGCGCGCTGGAACTGGGCATAGGCCGCGCCAGAGTCATCGGTGATCTGCTCCACCCGCCGCATCAGAACGCCTGCGATGGTGAGCAGCTTTTCAATCTGCCGCTCTGGCGGATCGGTGGGATTGATCAAGCCCAGCGTCATCGCAGACCCCGTTCCGGCGGATAGATCGCGACCCCGGTCATGGTCTGGTTGAC
>CALRPK020000385.1:0-3374 GCA_943370015.1 Paracoccus haematequi | reverse complement strand
GTGGCGCGAGGCGGGCGGTTTTACCTGCTGGCCTTCTTGCTGAACCGCTATGGCCTTCGGATCACGGCCTTTATTGAAAAGCGGATGATCTGGATTTTGGGCGCGGTGATGGTCGCGGCTTTGGCGGCGCTGGCCGTGGTGAAAGGGTTCTGACGATGGATGTGACGCGCAACCGGCTGGTGCTTTTGGCCACCGCAGGATCGGTGGCCCTGTTGGGCGGGGCTTTCGCCTTTCAATACATCGGCGGTCTGGCGCCCTGCAAACTCTGCCTGACGGCGCGCTGGCCCCATGCGGCGGCGATTGTGATCGGGGTTCTGGCGCTGATGCTGCCGTGGCGTTTCCTTCCATGGCTCGGGGCACTGGCGGCGGCGGCGACCTCGGCGGTAGGCGTCTATCACACGGGGATTGAGCGGCATTGGTGGCAAGGACCGACCACCTGTTCATCCGGTCCCATCGATCAGGTGGATGCGAGCGCGCTTCTGGACCAAATCCTCGCCGCGCCCATCGTGCGCTGCGATGAGGTGGCCTGGGCCTTGGGCGGGATTTCGATGGCGTCGTGGAATGCCATCATTTCCGCCGGGTTGGTGGTGGTCTGGGTCTTGGCCGCGCGCCGGGCGTAAGCGCGCGAATTTTCTGCGAAAATTCTGCAAAAGGCGCGTTTTCTGCGAAAACGCGGGTTCAATCCTTCGCAGAAGGATTGCTTTCAGAAATTTCGCAGAAATTTCGTGGGATCACCCCAGCAGGCGCTGATGTTCCTGCAAGGCAAAGCGATCCGTCATCCCCGCCACATAATCCGCCACGATCCGCGCCAAGGTCACGGAATCCTGTGCCGCGCGCACATCCGCCGCCCATTCCTGCGGCAGCAATTCGGGCTGGGCCATGAACAGCGGGAACAGCTCATTCACCACCTTGGTCACCTTGGCCCGTTCCGCCATCACGCTCGGCGCGCGGTACATGCGGTGAAAGAGGAATGAGCGGATCGCCTTGAGTTCCTGATAGAGCGGCTTGGAAAAGCGGATGACTGTCGTTCCCAGATGGCGGATGTCGTCCACCGATTTCGGCTGCGCGGCGGACAGGCGATTCTGCGCCACGGCGATCACATCCTCGACCATGCGGCCAAAGACGCGGCGCAGCGCCTCATGCCGACGGCGCATCTTGTCCAGACCGGGGTGCAGGCGATCCACCTCGGTAAATGCCGGGCCGGTGACGGGCAATTCCATCAGGTCGTCTTCGGTAAAGAGACCAGAGCGGAGGCCGTCATGCAGATCGTGATGGCTATAGGCGACATCATCCGCAATCGCCGCCACCTGCGCCTCGGCGCTGGCATGGGTGGAAAGTTCCAGATCCCATGCCGCATTCACCTCGGCCAGCGCATAGGGCAGCGGGCCGTCATGCTTCTTGTCCGCATTTGGGCCAATCACGGGCCCATTGTGCTTGGCAATGCCCTCAAGGCTTTCCCATGTCAGGTTCAGCCCGTCGAAATCGGCGTAATGCCGTTCCAACCGCGTCACGATCCGCAAGGCCTGCGCGTTGTGGTCAAAGCCGCCATAGGGTTCCATCAGCAGCCCCAAGGCATCCTCGCCCGTATGGCCAAAGGGCGTGTGGCCAAGGTCATGGGCCAGCGCAATCGCCTCGGCCAAGTCGGTGTTCAGACCCAGAACGCCCGCGATGGTGCGCGCGACCTGTGCCACCTCGATCGAATGGGTCAGGCGGGTGCGGTAGTAATCGCCCTCATGTTCCACAAAGACCTGCGTCTTGTGTTTCAGCCGCCGGAAGGCGCTGGAATGGATGATCCGGTCGCGGTCGCGCTGAAACGGCGAGCGGAAGGACGACATGCGTTCCGCGTGAAGCCGCCCGCGAGAGGCATCCGGTTGGCAGGCATAAGGGGCGAGCATCGGGACTGCCTGTTCTTGTTGTGTCTTTTGCCCTATCCTATATCCAAGTTGTCCGACCCGGACCACGCCTTTCATCAGGATTGCCCCCATGGACCTCGTCCTGCCGCCCCTCGACCTGCCGCCCCGTGTCACCGACCGTGCCTTTGCCCGCCTGCGTGAGATTTGCGAGGCGACGGGGGCAGACAAGGCCCTGCGCGTCGCGGTTGAGGGTGGCGGCTGTTCGGGCTTTCAGTATGACATCAAGCTGGACGATCCCGCCGCCGATGATCTGGTCTTGGAAAAGGACGGGCTGAAGGTGCTGGTGGATCAGGTGTCGCTGCCCTTCCTGACCAATGCCGTGATCGATTTTTCCGAAGAATTGATCGGCGCGCGATTCGTGATCGAAAACCCCAACGCCACGGCAAGTTGCGGTTGCGGCACAAGTTTTTCGATCTGACCCACGGTCAAACCCTGTCCTTGCCGCATCGCAGCACTATCCTTGCCGCCAAGACGGACAAAGGGGCGGATGATGACGGTTGTGTTGATGTTGGGGTCTGGCCCCACCGCTCCTGAGGCACGGGATTGGGACCGGACGGGGATCGACGCCATCCTTGCCATCAACAACGCCCATCTGGTGCGGCCCGACTGGGATTTGCACATCTACCCTTGGGATTTCCCCGAAGATCGCCGCCCCATCCCCGGCCCCGGTCAGCGCGCCGTGACGCAAGAGGATTTCGTTCCCGCCCAGAATGACTTTGGCGGGTTTGTCTATGCCGGTGGCACCATGGCCTTCACCGCCGCCTATTGGGCGCTGTCAGCCCTGTCGCCGCGCGTCATCGCGGCCTTTGGCTGCGACATGCATTACCCCCCCGGCCAGACGCATTTCTACGGTGCGGGCACGGCGGACCCGTTGCGCGCCGACATCACCTTGCAATCGCTTGAGGCTAAGTCGGCCCGCCTGATGATCCTTGCCGCCATGCGGGGCTGCGCGATGGTGAACCTGTCCTTTGGGCCGTCGCGGCTGGTGTTTCCGCGCATTGCATTGGACGCCGTGGCCGATGCCCGCCCCCTGCCCTTTGACGCGGACCGTGCCGCCGCCGCCCTGCGGCGTGAGGCGGAGTTGGGCTATTTCGTCCCCTCGGGCCGCTATTGGGAGGAGGCCGAGCGTTTCGACCCGGCCGCCCTGCGTGCGCTGGATGCGATGTGGCTGGCAGCGGCGGGTGTGGCGACCACAGCCTGACTTGCCCCCACCCCGATGAAGCGCCTAGAAGCGATCAGCAACCGGGAGAGCCGCGCCATGAAAATCGCCAGCTTCAACATCAACGGCATCAAGGCCCGGATCGAGGCCTTGCCCGCGTGGCTGGCCGAGGCCAAGCCCGACGTCGTCTGCCTGCAAGAGATCAAGTCGGTGGATGAGGCCTTTCCGCGCGCGCTGTTCGAGGACATGGGCTACCGCGTCGAAACCCATGGCATGAAAAGCTTCAACGGCGTGGCGATCCT
>CALRPK020000384.1:0-3382 GCA_943370015.1 Paracoccus haematequi | reverse complement strand
CGTTCGGCCGCGATGCCGATCAGGGGGCGGAGGATTTCGCTCATGCCGCCACCTTTGCCGCCGCCGCCTCATCCAAGAAATTCCGCAGCAGTTGGTGGCCGTGTTCGGATGCGATGCTTTCGGGGTGGAACTGCACGCCTTCGATTAGCCGGTCCTTGTGGCGCAGGCCCATGATGGTGCCATCCTCCAGCCATGCGGTCACCTCAAGGCAATCGGGCAGGGTGGCGCGGTCCACGATCAGCGAATGATAGCGCGTGGCAAGGAAGGGAGAGGGCAGGCCGCGGAACATGCCCTGACCGGCGTGGTGCATCGTTCCCATCTTGCCATGCACGATCTCATGGCAGCGCACGACGTTGCCACCAAAAGCCTCACCGATGGTCTGATGGCCAAGGCAGACGCCCAGCAGGGGAATCCGCGCCTCTGCCGCCGCGGTGGTCAGGGGCAGGCAGATGCCCGCCTGTGCCGGATCGCAAGGACCGGGCGAGAGCACGATGCAATCAGGGCGCAGGGCCAGAACCGCCTGCACATCCAGCGCGTCATTGCGCTTGACCACGACCTCTTGCCCCAATTCGCCCAGATAATGAACGAGGTTATAGGTGAAACTGTCGTAGTTATCGATCAGAAGCAGCATCTTGCAGGGCCCGTGGCGATAGGGGATGAAGACCTTTACGGGTCGGGCTATACATGGTCAGGTCCGCCAAGGGGCGTCAAGGGAAACCGCGCGATTTGGGCGCGCCGGAACGCGTCGAAGAAAACCCGGTGCCAATCCGGGTCGGGACGGTATGGAGGCAGGTTTGCTGCGTAGGTTCGTGTCAGGGCTGGTTTGGGGCGGCGTGGTCGCCGGTTTGGGGCTTGCGGTGGTTTCGCAGGTCGCCCCGCGTCCGGTTGCGCCGATGGCGCCCCCTGCTGAAGATGTCGCTGCCGCTGAGCCCGATGCGACCCCACAAGCCCCGGCGATGAGCGAAGCGGAAAAGCCGCTTGTGGATGCTGGCGCGCCGGACACTACAGACGCGACCGTGACCGAGACGGGGACAGCGAAAAAAACAGAGCCGGAGACAGAGACGGCGGCGTCGGCAGAAATCACCACATCGGGCGCTGCCGATCCGTCCCCAGTCACGGCGCCGGGCGTAGGCGCTGAGACCGGCGCGGCACCTTTGGCCGAAGCTGCCGCTGCGCCAAACACAGACACCCTGCCTGCCGAACCTGCCCCGGAGCCGCAGACTGAAACGCCCGCCGCCCCGGCCGCCGTTGCCGAAACCGCCGACACCACAACCGAGGTGCCAAAGCCCGCTGAGCCAAAGGCCGATGCCCCGGCAACCGTCGTCGCGCCTGCCGAGGTGATTGCCCCGGCGCAGATTGCGGCAGACAGCATGGCGCCAGATGATCTTGTGACACCTGACCAAGCGGCGGATAGTGCAGCGCAGGACCTACAGCCCGTGACACCGCCGAGAATAGCGGCAGACGAGCCCTTGCTGTCTCCGGCACCAAAGGCGGGCGATGCGCCCAGCGTGATTGAGCCGGCCCCCCCGCCGACAGCGGTGGTGCAAGACCTGCCGCGCCTTTTGACGCCAGAAAGTGATCCCGGCCCGCCCGGCAAGCTTGCCCTCTCATTGCCAGAGGCGCAGCCCGGCAGCAGCAGTCTGCCCCAGATCGGTGAAGCCCCCGCCGCCGCCGTGGCAGAGGCACCCTTGCCAGAGGCGGCGGTGATTGACGACTTGCCGCCCATCGCGGCCTTTGCCCGGCCATTTGACAATGCCGATGGCAAGCCGCTCTTCGCCATTCTTCTGGTCGATGATGGCAGCGCGAGTTTGGACCGCGCGACCCTTGCGGCTTTGCCCTTTCCGGTAACATTTGTGGTTGATCCCCAAGCCCCGAACGCCGCCGAGGCGGCCGCGATCTATCGCGCCGGGTTGCAAGAGGTGGTGATGTCTGCCACGGGCCTGCCCGAAGGGGCTGAGGCCGCAGATATTGAGCAAAGCTTTCAGGCCAATGCCGCGATCCTGCCCGAAACGGTGGCCGTGATCGACACCGGCCCAGAGGGCCGGTTGGAGGATCGCGACACCGCCGCTGCCCTTGTGCCGATCCTGCAAGATCAGGGACGCGGACTGATCACCTATGACGTCGGTTTGAATGCCGCCGATCAGGCCGCCCGGCGTGCGGCTTTGCCGACCGTGGCGCTGTTCCGGGTGCTGGATGCGGACAGCGAAAGCCAACCGACCATCCGCCGCTATCTGGACCGGGCGGCCTTCAAGGCAGCGCAAGAGGGCAAGGTGGTGGTGATGGGCTCTACCCGTCCGGAAACCGTGGCCGCGATTCTGGAATGGACGGTCGAAGGGCGCGCGGCCTCTGTGGCACTTGCCCCGGTGACGGCGGTGCTATCCGCCCCGTAAACCAAAAGGCGCAGGCCGTCCCGGCCTGCACGCGATGCGCCCACCCCCGCGCAGGGCGCGCGGGTGCGCCCCCTCTGGCGCGGAGCGCGCCATTCACCCCCTGAGGATATTTCAGCAACGGGGAAGGCGCAGAGATGCCCTGCCTATCTCCTTTGCGAAAACATCCTCGGAGGGAGGTGCGGGCTATGCCCGCGCCGTGGGGGGCAGACAGCCCCCCGGCAACATGTCAGCGATTGCCACGCCCGGCGAAGAGGCCTGCGTCTTCCGCCGCGCGGCGTAGCGCACGGGATTTGTTGACGGTTTCCTGATACTCGGCCTCGGGGTCGCTGTCATAGACGACGCCGCCGCCAGCTTGGATGTAGAGGGTTTCGTCTTTCAGGACCGCTGTGCGCAGCGCGATGCAGAAGTCCATCTCGCCATTCGCGGCGAAGTAGCCCACACCGCCGCCATAGACGCCGCGCTTTTCGGGTTCCAGCTCATCGATGATTTCCATCGCGCGGACCTTTGGGGCACCGGACACCGTGCCAGCGGGCAGGCCTGCGAGCAGGGCCGAGAGGGCATCGTTGCCTTCCGCAATCTCACCCACCACGTTCGACACGATGTGCATGACATGCGAATAGCGTTCGATGATGAATTGCTCGGTCGGGCGGACGGTGCCCACCTTGGCGACGCGGCCCACATCGTTGCGGCCAAGGTCCAGAAGCATCAGATGCTCGGCCAGTTCTTTCTTGTCGGCCAGCAGGTCCAGTTCCAGCGCGCGGTCCTCTTCGGGCGTTGCGCCGCGTTTGCGAGTGCCGGCGATGGGGCGGATCGTGACTTCGCCATCGCGCAGACGGACGAGGATTTCAGGACTGGCCCCGATGACCTGATAGCCGCCGAAGTTGAAGAAGAACAGGAAGGGCGAGGGGTTGGTGCGCCGGAGCGAGCGATAAAGCGCGAAGGGCGGCAGTTCAAAGCGCTGCGCCCAGCGTTGGCTGGGGACGACCTGAAAG